>DASZZA010000171.1:0-4087 GCA_035545135.1 Lacipirellulaceae bacterium
CAGAGCTTGATAGGTTGCATAGTCCATGGTCGAAAGCAGGAACGATACGTGCCCATCGGCAAAGTCGAAATTCGCGCCGCTGCCATGCAAACTGTAAAACTGATTGACGTCGCCGCCGCTGCCGCCGGGGCCGACGCCTTCGCCGGCGTGACCAAGGCACATTCCGGCGCCAACTTCGGGCACCGTCTGTGCCTGGGTGTTATCTCCCTCGGGGAAAAGCACCGCGTTCGTTAACGAGCCGACCCACGTCGCGCGCCCGAGTTGGTGCGACCGTTCGCCGACGGCAAGCGTTTTACTCAGTCCATCCGTGACATCCTTGATTGCAATTTTACTATTGCGGAAGAACAGGCCGTCGCCATCGACGCCCGGCTCAGTGGTGCCGAAGACGGCGACGTAGTTCGATTCGGCGACTTCGCAAATCGGCGATCCGCTCGGCGTTTTCGCTTGCCACACCTGGCGAAAATCTTCGGAAGGGCACAAGTAATTGGGTATCGATGCAACTCGGACCCCGTTTATTGGATTCTCAATCGGCAAGTCGAAATGAATTACGTGGTGAATCGCCGACTCTTCCATCTGCGGCAGGATTATGGCAGCCCAGCCCCAGCCGGGGCCGGTGTCGTTGCCGTCGGAATCGAAGTCCGATACGTAGCCGGGCGGAAAGAGTTTGTGGTTCGATTCGTAGTTCAGCAGCGCCAAGCCGATCTGCTTGAGATTGTTGGTGCATTGCAGCCGGCGCGACGCCTCGCGACTCGACTCCACGGCCGGCAACAACAGCGAGACCAGCACGCCAATGATGGCGATAACAACCAGAACTTCGACTAACGTGAATGCGCGACGCATGAAGCGCCTCCGCGATTGAGTCCTGATTGTATTCGCGGGGCGAGCGGCGGTATAGCGTCAAAGGTGTTACCGCCGGCGAATTAAATCGGAAAAATCCTCCCGCCCGGCATAGCGCCGGGCCAGCGGGTTCACGTACGCCCATCGCCTGGTTTCTTCGAAAGTGCCGTGGCGTTCGATCAGTCCTTCATCGTACGCCAGCTTATCGGAGTAGCCGGGCAGCAGCACGCGGTAGTCGAAAGCGATGCGGTTTGGCCGGATTTGGTTGACGTGCCGCACGATGTTCGAGGCACAATTGTTCGTGAGCGTGTTATAGAATTCGGGGGCCTGGGCGATGTTGTTGACGCGCTGCAACACGTCGACGAGCAGCGCCTGGGCGTCTTGCGGCGTGGCGACCGTGTGGTAGAGATAAACGTCCTCGCCGTTGTAGTTGGTGCGGAATTGAATGACGTCTTTTTCGTCGGCCACGACGTAGATCAGTCCGTACTCGCGAAACGCGCCTTTAATTGGATTGTAGTTTTGGTCTTTCTGCTTGCGCGTTTCGACGCTAACGGCCAGGTGGTCGCGTTTGCCGGCGGGGTTGGCGATATCGAAGCTGATCATCACGTGCGCGAGGGCCGGCAAGCCCTTAAATGGAACCTCGATGAAATCGACCCCGCGTACGTTGTTCAGGTCGATCGTTTTATCGTAATAGTCGACCATGTACACGTCGTTGGCGAAGTACTTGCAATTGCGCACGTTGCGCACGGTCACCTGGTCGCCATGAAATTCGGCGTACGGCAACACCGCCTGCTCCGGCCGCCAGTCGCGAAAATTCGACGGCGCCAGTCGCGACTCGACGCTGGTGCAACCAGCGACGAGCGCGCAGTATGTCGCGCAAACGGCGAAGTGCCGGACGGAACGAAGCACGTCGAATTCCACAAGCGGCAGGAGAGGAGCCTTGATTCTTCCGGAGAAAAGCGGCAAAGGCTAGCAAGAATGCACGGACAAGGCAACGGCATTGTCAGCGCCGGCTCAATTCATGCCAGCGCGCCAGAATTGCCAGCAGAGCACCGCGTAATTCTCGAAAGTCGGCTTTCTCGATCCATCGGTAAACGCTTTCGGGCGGGTTGTCATACTCGGCCAATTCCCACCATTCACCGACCGACAGCACGATGAGCGTGCGAAGGTCGAGTCCCGAAAAACTTCCTAGCGCGGGATCGACCGATTTTCGGCGAATTCGCGCAGAACGATCGGACGCTGGGTGCTTGAGTTTCTTTCGTTTCGGTGCGTCAGCCATTTCGAAACCTCCGCGTCTACTTGCTAAACCGACCAGGCGAAGCCAGACTGTACGCACTGGCTTTGTTCCCGGCCGCCCCGGCCTGAGCATATGGGCGATGGGGTAGTTGGCACATTGTCACTGGATGAGTCTCCCGCACGCAATTCGCGTTTGTGGAGTCGAACACGTTCTTTACGTGGTCTGGTTGCGCGTTTGTGGAGGAGTCGTGTGAATACGGCCGGGTACATCGTCGTGGTCGTATCCCGAGATGGCCGAGTCGTGCACAACCCGCAACATCCGGGTACTCAAGGCGAGTATCCTTGGGATTGGTGCTGGAAGAATGAGGATCGGATTCGATGGCGGGAAGCGTTCATCGAGGCGTGTATGTTTCGCCGCCCGCAATCGGACGTTCCAGTCTCGTTGCGCATCAACGATAAACTGTTTGATTATCGCACATGGCTCGAACCAATCGGCGACGACCTGGTCGTTTGTCGTCTGGTGCGATGTTTCCCACAAACACTTTCCGCCCAGGAACGGGCCGTTCTGTCGCTGGTTGCCGGGGGCGCAAACAACTCCGAAATCGCTAAAGCACTGGGGATTAAGTCGGCGACGGTTCGCTCGCATATTGCCTCGACGCGCCGTAAGCTGCACGTTGGGCGGCCGGAAGGTCTTTTATTGGCGGCTCTGCAGATGGGAGTTATGGCCGACGGGCGCAGTGATGCGAAGGATTGATGATCGGGCCACGGAGCCCCTGGGTGATCGGGCGCATTCAAAGTTTATGGGTGACACGTCCCAAGTCTTCGATGGGCGTGGTGACTTTGCCGCTGGCGCTTCGATCTTTTTCGGAGTAGCTCAGGGCGTGCCATCCATAATTCGTAAGTGCGCCGTGGGCGAACTGCTCGCTTGGATTTCCGGGGAAAAGCTGCTATAGTCGAGCTACCCGCCGGGCCTGCTTTCAGGCCTCGGTCCCGCCCCAACAGGTCGTTTTCGAGCGACCGTCCGAAGGCCTGCCATGCGACTACCGCAGTCCAACCTGCGACGTCGGTTGCCAACCGTGATGATCGGGCTGCTGCTATGTGTCGGCACATCTCCGGTTTGGGCAGGTGTGCATTCCGGTGAGAAGATCTACCACGATCAGTGCGCCCGGTGCCATGGGGTCAAAGGGGAGGGAACAGAGGATAACTATCCCGACCCGTTGGAGGGTGATAAGTCGGTCGCCCAACTTACGAGTTACATCCACAAGTCGATGCCTGACGACTTGGATACCAAGCTGCCGGCGGACGAGGCGGCCAAGGTGGCGGCGTACATTTACGACGCGTTTTACTCGCCCGAAGCACGCGTTCGCAACAAGCCGGCGCGCGTCGAGTTGTCGCGCCTCACAGTGCGCCAATATCAAAACGCGGTCGCCGACCTGGTCGGCAGTTTCCGTTCGCCCGCAAATTGGGGAAACGAGCGAGGGCTTCGCGGGGAATACAGTCAATCGCGGTACGTGGGCGAGGGTAAAAAGCACTTCGAGCGAACCGACCCGGAAGTCGATTTCGATTTTGGCGATGGTAGTCCCGATTCGAAAGAGCTTGATGCCAAGGAGTTCTCCGTCCGCTGGCATGGTTCGGTATATGCGCCCGACACGGGCGACTACGACTTCGTTATTCGCACTCAGCACTCGGCGCGACTATTCGTGAACGATATGGAAACGCCGCTCGTCGACGCGTGGGTAAAGTCGGGCGACGATCCGGAGCATCGAGCCACAATCCGATTGCTGGGGGGACGCGCGTATCCGATCAGGTTGGAGTTTTCCAAGGCCAATCAGGGCGTCAACGACAAAGACCAACATAAACGCCATCCTCCACCGAAAAAGGCATTTATTTCTTTGTCTTGGAAGCGGCCCAATCACACGCTGTCGGTAATTCCATCGCGTGACCTTTCGGTGAAGGACTCGCCGGAGGTATTCGTCGTGCAGGCGCATTTTCCGCCGGATGATCGAAGTGTCGG
>DASZZA010000172.1:0-4414 GCA_035545135.1 Lacipirellulaceae bacterium
CGCTGGAAAGCTGCTTGCGGTCGCCTTATTCGCTGCCGATCTCGTCCGTATTAGCGACGCCGCTTGTGTATCGATTGCCAGCACCGCAAGCCCGCTCCGCGGATCGGCCGCGCGGATCGTGGCCGGATAGGTGGATCGATCAACGGTGGTGATCGTGTGCTGGTCGCCTTCGTGAACGGCCAGGTAATCGGTCAGCACCAGCCCGGCTGGATCGATGAACACTCCCGCGGCAACGACCGCCGGCGTATCTGCGCGGCCCTCACTGTCGCGAAGTTCGCGGAAGATGTCGTTCGCCTTACCATCGGGCGTTTTTCGAGCCGGCATGCGACTAACCGCGACGACGCTCGGCTCGGCGCGAGCAATCAACTGCTCAAGCGTTTGCTCGAGTTGAGCAATAGCGGGCGGACTGCCAGACGTTGCAGCGGTTCGCGTCGATTGGGCAAAACCGACCAACGGCCACGCGGCAATCAAAACGCCAATGAAAACTTGCGATTTCACAACTCTTCGAATGTGCTTCGCAACGCGGTAAGAGGTCAACTCGAACGTAGTCGGCGCGTCGCGAGCACAAATCCTCTTCTGAGCGAGAGGATCATATTTGTACCAATCGCAACGCTCTCAACATGGGACCGGGTCAAAAGCCGGCACGTTACAAGCCAGCGGACTGAATTCTACCGCGACGCGGTTCAACTCTACAGCCCAGCGTAGCCGCGCCGCCGCGCACGCTGGGGAATGGGCATAAGAAAGCCGCGCTTACGCTGAAAGGCGTTACACTCGCACATGCGGCGAACTGTAACGCCTTCGGCACAAAACGAAAGAACCTTTGCCCCACCGTATACTACTCAGCCTCGTCGTCCCCATCCTCGCCATCGAACGATTTGGCAAAGCCCTGATGCCCACCCGCCGCCAAAACCTTTTCCTTAATCTCTTCGGTGATCTTTGGGTTCTCTTTGAGGAATTGCCGCGCCTTTTCCTTACCTTGGCCAAGCTGCATGTCGCCGTAGCGGAACCACGCGCCCGTGCGGCCGACGATTTTTTGCTCCATGCCCATGTCCAACACGTCGCCCTCGTAGCTGATGCCGTCGGCATGCAGCATGTCGAACTCTGCCGTACGGAACGGCGGCGCCACCTTGTTCTTAACCACCTTTGCCCGCACGCGCTGGCCCACCACTTCCTCGCCCTCTTTTAATTGGCCGATTCGGCGCACATCGACTCGGCACGAAGCGTAGAACTTCAGTGCCCGCCCGCCGGGCGTTGTCTCTGGACTGCCGAACATAACCCCGATCTTTTCGCGGATCTGGTTGATGAAGATCACCACCGTGCGGCTCTTGGCGATTGCCGCCGTAAGCTTTCGCAGCGACTGGCTCATGAGCCGCGCCTGCAGGCCGACGTGCGAGTCGCCGATTTCGCCTTCCAGCTCCTTCTTGGGCACCAGCGCAGCCACCGAATCGACGACGATCACGTCGACCGCGTTCGACTTCACCAGCATTTCGGTGATTTGCATCGCTTCTTCGCCGCTGCTCGGCTGGCTCACTAAAAGCATTTCCAAGTCGACGCCCAGCTTCTTGGCCCAACTCGGATCGAACGCATGCTCCGCGTCGATCATCGCGGCGATGCCGCCGGCCTTTTGCGCCTGGGCGGCCACGTGCAGCGCCAGCGTCGTCTTACCGCTCGACTCCGGCCCAAACACCTCGATCACGCGACCCCGCGGCAACCCGCGGCCGCCCAACGCGATATCGAGCGACAAACTGCCGGTCGAAATGCCTTCAATGGGCAGCAACTGGTCGCCGGCCAGGGCCATGATCGCCCCTTCGCCAAACTGCTTTTCGATTGCCGCCACGGCGTTGCGCAGCTCCAGGCTGGTCTCCAACACACCGTTGGGCTTCTCGCCGCGCTTGGCGGGCTTTTTGGTAGTTTTCTCGGCTTTGGCCATACGATTCGGGGAAGTGGGGGTGGAAGGGCGATGATTCGTGGCGGCGGTGGCAACCATGGACAGAAATCCTTTTATCTAGCGAAACGTTTAAGTGGACAAGTACCTGCTCGCGAGGCTCCCTTCAGGAGGGGCCGGGCCAGGGAGTGAACGCCGAGTGACATGCGACGAATCCGGCCGCCCAGCCCCTCCCAATCCGGGAGGAGAGTGCAAGTGCGTGGTGTACGCATGTGTACTATATCGGCCTGCCCAGCCGGATACAAGAGGCGATCGGATTGCGGCTACAATTTGTGTATCGCTCGAGACACACCGCTAGGGATAGTACTGAACACGCCCGGCAGATGGCACCGGTTCCGGAACCGGTGCCGCGTGAGCGGTGAGAGGGTCGCCCCGCGGCCGCCCAACTTCTTGCGGCTGCGACGGCCTGGTTCAAAACCACGGCTACCAGCTCATACCACCGTGGCCAGCCGCACAGCGAAAAGGTGGGAGAATCGGCTCACGTTTTTTCGCGTTCCGGATCTAGTTGCTTGACAGCCATGTAGCCGGCCGCACTCGTCACGAATAGTTTTTAGCCATCCTCACCAGTCTAGCCAAATTTGGTGGCTGTCACCTTTTCCTTGCCCGTGGCTGTCACCTTTTCCTTTTTCGAGTTTCTTGAATCCCGTCGACTTCAAGATCGTCGCCAGAGCCGGTCGTGCTCATTTGCCAGTCGGCGGGCCCGTCGCATTAATTGAAAATGTGAGAATTTGATGGACAACAGGGTCGAACCAAGGTTAAGATCAGCCTTGCGTTCGATGAGAATTCCTATCACGGTTTCTTCCAATTAAAGAGCTAAGACGAGAGAAAAAACCACGAAAAGGTTGGACACGGTGATGGCGCGAAATTGGGATACTCGGCGCTTGGAGCCTAATACTTGTGTTTAACTTCCTCTTGGGTTTCTGGGGACGAATCATGCGAAGCTGCAAACGCATGGTAAGGTTTTGTGTACTTTCGATGTCCTTGACATTGTTCGTTGCCGTCGGCTCCGAATCACAAGCGAGCATTATTAATGGCAGTTTCGAGTTGCCCGTCGTTAACGACATGACGGCGGCCGGTAGCGGTCGACAAACGTTCGGCGTGGGCAGCACGGACATTACGGGCTGGGTGATCTCGGGCGTCGGCGATGTCTACTTGCATAAGTCGCCGCAAATTGGCACGGCAATCGGTGCGGAATTTAATTTCGCGCAAGCCGGGAATCAGTACCTCGACCTGAGCGGCGGCATCGGCGGCGGCGTGTCTGGATTGCATGCCACCATCTCACAGAGTGTGCCGACCATCATTGGCGAGTCATATTTGCTTGAATTCTATATTGGCGCGGCAAGGTCACCATCAGCGAGTATTAACGTCAAACTCGCCGGCGCCGCGTCTCTGCTCAACCAAACGCTCACCGCGAGTGCGCCAAACACAAATATCGTTTGGACGAAACAAAGTTTTCCGTTTATTGCGGATTCGCTCACAACGACGTTAAGCTTCGTCGATACGTCGACATTTGATGATAATTACAGCTTCGTTGACAATGTCTCAATTACACGGGTCGTCCCTGAGCCTTCGTCGTTGTTGTATTGCGGGGGATTGGCTTTATGCGGCGCAGCGATTCGCCGTCGCAAGTAATTGGAGACAAAAGGGGTCAGGTCTCTTTTTTGAGTCGGGGCGACTGCGGGGGACGGAGTGCCAAGAAAAGAGGCCTGACCCCTTTTTCTCCCCCCGCTTGTACTGGTGCAGCCGCGCTTTGCGCCGCGAAGTGTCAAAAGTGCCCGCCGTAATTGGAGGATTCGAACGTTTCCTATTTGAGGATAGATGGTGTTTATAACATTGTTCTTCTCTTATCGTTCAGAAATGAAATTCTTCTCGTTGGGAATTCGGCATCGATTAGTTCGAGCGTTAATAAGTACAGCGCTCATAGGTCTTGTTGTGGTTTTAAAGGAGGACTTCTTGAGAATCAATTTTAGTTGGGTCGGGGAGTCACTCTTTTATTTTGTTGTTTTCTATTTTGCCTTTTGCATTGGGGGCACATTGAACAATCACAAAGATCCCGATTAAACAAATGGATTTTTTTGCGCATCGACGTTTATTCGGCTGTTTCTTTTAATGCAAAATGTTGCGCCAATGAGAAGTCGCTATTTGGTTTCGCAAAGAGATATAGCCTGTTGTGAACGACGGTTTCTATCAGCGGGGTCTACTTGGGCTTGGCTCCGTCAGTGAATTGAACTCCGACGATCGCATCGGATACCTGTTGTTTTTATGTCGAACGGTGCTCCAACAACGACCCGCTTTTCATTTTCGGTGACGAGTTGTCTGCTCGTTTTGAAATGTTTCATCCACAGTGAGACATTTCGGGTCTTTGGTTAGCGATGCTCTCCGTCGATTCAAGCGGCAGCGTCGGCTGCCTAAGTTTCAAGTTCTTCTCGCGCCTGTGGTGTCGGGCTTCGGCTATCTTTCGGCGCCGCC
>DASZZA010000173.1:0-7718 GCA_035545135.1 Lacipirellulaceae bacterium
TCGGCAGCGGGTTGGCCGGGCTGACGGCGGCGAATGTGTTGGCGCGAGCTGGACGCAGCGTGCTGCTGTTGGAGCAGCACTACAAGCTGGGTGGGCTGGCCACGTGGTTCAAGCGGCCGGGGGGGCATATTTTCGACATCTCGCTGCACGGCTTTCCATTCGGCATGGTGAAAAGCTGCCGGCGGTATTGGACGCAGGAGATTGCCGATTCGATCGTGCAGCTTAAGCACATCCGGTTCGATAACCCGATGTTCTCGCTTACGACGACGTTTAACCGCGACGACTTCACGCGCCTTTTGACCGATGATTTCAAAGTCGATCCGCAGGCGGCGTCCGCTTTCTTCGATACGGCCCGCGGGATGAATTTTTACGACGAACAGACGATGACCACGCGCGAGCTGTTCGACAAGTTCTTTCCGGGGCGAGAGGACGTGATTCGACTGTTGATGGAGCCGATCACGTACGCCAACGGCAGCACGCTCGAAGACCCGGCCATCAGCTACGGCATCGTGTTTTCGAATTTCATGTCGAAGGGCGTGTTCACTTTCCAGGGCGGCACCGATAAGCTCATCGGGCTAATGGAGCGCGAGCTGCGCAAAAACGGCGTCGATATTTGCATCAAGGCCGATGTATCGCGGATCAATTGCCGCGGCGGGCGGGTGCGAGGCGTCGAAGTGAACGGTCGCACCATTCGCACGCGCGCCGTTGTGTCGAACGCCAATCTGAACGCGACGATTTTCAAGCTCGTGGGCGCGGAGTTTTTCGAACGCGACTTCATCGACGAAGCCCGGGCCGTGCGGCTCAACAACTCCAGCACGCAGGTGTACATGGCGCTCAAGCCGGAGGAGACGATCGACGAATCGACGGGCGACCTCTTGTTCAGCTCAACCGCGCCGCTCTTCCGTACGGAAATGCTGTTGAGCCGCGACATCACGAGTCGCACGTACTCGTTCTATTATCCGCGCACACGGCCCGATGGCCGGCCACGGTGCCTCATCGTTTCCAGCACGAATGCGAATTACGACGATTGGGCCAGGCTGAACCGGGAAGAGTACGAGGAGAGCAAACGCAACCTCGTGGAAACGACGCTCGACGCGCTCGACAAATACGTACCGAACATTCGGGAGCGTCTCGACCACACGGAAGCTTCGACGCCCGTGACGTTCGAGCACTATACGAAGCACGTGAACGGCGCGAGCTTTGGCACGAAGTTCGAAGGGCTGGCCGTCAGCCGGGCGTTGCCGCAGCAAATCGCGGGCTTGTACCATGCCGGCAGCGTTGGCATTATCATGTCCGGTTGGCTGGGTGCGATGAATTACGGTGTAATCGTGGCGAACGAGGTGGATAGCCAACTGATGAACGCTCCCAAAACGGCAGCGGTTGCCACGGTATCTTGAAACCGCAGATGTACGTGGATGAACGCGGATACTGGACTAAATCTGCGTTCATCCGCGTTCATCCGCGGTTAGTTATTATGAGTTTGCAAGCCGTCAAATCCGCCATCCCACACCGTGAGCCGTTTTTGCTCGTCGATGAGATCGTCGAGCAGACGGAGAATCGGATCGTTTGCCGGAAGAAGTTCACGGGCGAAGAGTTTTGGTACCGCGGGCATTATCCCGATTTTCCGCTGACGCCCGGAGTGCTGTTGTGCGAAGCTGCGATGCAAGCCGGCGCCGTGTTGTTGGCGAAGGAGATTGAGACCAAGTCGAATTGCGTGCCGGTGGTGTCGCGGATGAATAATGTGAAGTTCAAGCACATGGTTCGGCCGGGCGATACGGTGACGCTCGAAGTTGATCTGAAGGAAAAGATGGCTGGGGCGTTTTTTCTGGACGCCAAAGCCATGGTGGATGATAAGACGGCCGTGACATTTGATTTTGCGTGCAAGGTGGTGCCGCGGCCGTAATTTGCCACAGAGTCGTCATGAAGGGACTTCGTCCCCAGGCATGAAAACTCGATGATTTTTGGACTTATGTCTATTTTCGTAAGAGAACGCAGAGGTCACCGAGACAAAGCAGAATGATCAATGCAAAATAAACAATGCAAAAAGTTCAATGCGGATTTCATTTTGAATTGTTCATTGAACATTTTGCATTTAACATTCTTTGTCTCGCGATCTTCTCGCTGTCCTCCGTGTGCTCTGTGGCTAATTTTTTGAGTTGATTGGTATGGTGGCCGATTATCTCCAACTTGTCGACAAGCGCATCCTCGTGATGGGCGTCGCCAATCGCAAGAGCGTGGCGTGGCACGTTAGCCGCGTGCTCGTCGATGCCGGGGCGGAAGTGGTCTACGCCGTGCGGAACGAAGCTCGACGGGATCAGGTGCGGCAACTCGTGGGCGACGCGGCCGTTTTCGCGTGCGACGTTGAGTTCGAGGATCAGATCGAGCGGCTTGCGGTCGATCTGTCGGAACGATACGACAGCCTCGACGGGTTCGTACACTCGATTGCATTTGCCGATTATGCCGACCAGCCGCGGGCGTTCCATGAAACGTCCAAATGCGATTTTTTGCGGGGGTTCGACATATCTTGCTTTTCGTTGGTGGCCGTGTCGAACGCTTTGAAAGGATTGTTGTCGCCGGACGCGTCGGTGGTGACGATTTCAATTTCGACCACCCGAATGGCGAGCGAAAACTACGGCTACATGGCCCCCATTAAGGCGGCCCTCGATTCGTCGCTGGCGTTTTTGGCCAAGTCGTTTAGCCGCTTTTCGCAGGTCCGCTTCAACGCCGTGTCGCCGGGGCTGCTCAAGACATCGGCGTCGGCGGGAATTCCAGGCTACGTCGATTCCTACCTGTACGCGGAGCAGGCGACCCTGCGAAAGAAGGCCGTCCGAACGGAAGAAGTGGCCAACGTGGCCGCATTTTTGCTTAGCCCGCGCTCCAGCGGCATCAACGCCGAGCGGATTGTCGTCGACGCGGGGATGAGCACGAATTACTTCGATACCGGCTTGGTTAAAGCAGCCTTGGGTGGTAAATGAGAGTTCGCTTATGCTCGTGTCCGAGGCACCCTCTCCCAAAGGGAGGGTCAAGCGTTTTTGGTTGGAAAACTGCTGGTCGGACGGTTGCCAGCATGGTATCGTGTAATATACGGCGTATGGGCGCCCTCATGCCGCCAGCGAGGCATTTACGGACTAACTTTTTCGTTGGCCACGTTCGTGGGTGAGATGATTGGGGACGGATCCATACGGAACAGGCGGTCGTGCGAGGGTCGGAGAGCCGCGCACGGCGGAGGCGACCGATCCTCTGATCGCACTTCGGCGGAACAAGCGCGATGGGGAGCCGGGTCGCCGTGCAGCGGTGTTGATCCCGCCGGGTGACCAGCGCTCCTTTCACTTTTCATAGCGCGATGACGAAGGTGACCACCAACAAGCTGGTCGACCTGTTAAGGCTTAGCAACCTCGTCGATGAGGCTAAGCTCACGGCGTTTCTTGATAAGGTTGCGGTCGCACATGGCGAAGCGGCGCTCGAGGACCAGAATCGGCTCGCTGAACTGATGGTCGTAGAGGGGCTCATCACCCGGTGGCAGGCAGACAAGCTGTTGGCCGGTAAGCACAAGGGCTTCCGGCTTGGCAAATACAAGCTGCTCGGCGAGATCGGCAAGGGCGGCATGAGCCGGGTTTATCTGGCCGAGCATGAGTTGATGAAGCGCCGCGTGGCGATCAAGGTGCTGCCACAAAACCGAGTGAATGATTCGTCGTACCTCGAACGGTTTCGACTCGAAGCCAGGGCGGTTGCCAAGCTCGATGATCCCAACATTGTGCGAGCCTACGATATCGACAATGAAGGTAACATCCATTACATCGTAATGGAGTACGTCGATGGGCAGGACCTGCATCAAATCGTGATGGGCAAGGGGCCGCTCGACTACGATACCGCGGCCGATTACATCGCCCAGGTGGCCAACGGCTTGCAGCACGCCCACGAGATGGGGCTGGTGCATCGCGACATCAAGCCAGCCAACTGCCTCGTGGACCGCAACAATACCGTGAAGCTGCTCGACCTGGGGTTGGCGAAGCTGACGGAGGACGATCAGGCGTCGCTTACGATGGCGAACGAGGAGAACGTTCTGGGCACGGCCGACTATTTGGCCCCGGAGCAAGCCCTCAATAGCCATGATGCTGACAGCCGTTCCGACATCTACAGCCTGGGGTGCACGCTGTACTTCTTGCTAACCGGTAGTCCGCCATTTCCCGAGGGGACGATTTCCGAGAGGCTGCTGAAGCATCAGACTGCCCGGCCGGAATCGATTTTTAAGGTTCGGCCCGATGCGCCGCCGTCACTCGTCGAGATATGCGAGTCGATGATGGCCAAGAAGCCGATCGAGCGGCCACAGACGGCGGGCGACGTTTCGGCACTTCTGAAGGACTGGCTCGCCGATCGCGGACGCTCGATCGGCGGACGCACGATTGAGCCGAGGGACTCGGATCGCGACAGTGGCATTGGGAGTGGCGTTTTTACGCGGTTCGCGCTGGGCATGCCGATGCCGTCGTCGAGCAAGGCAACCTCCGGCAGCAGCCGCACAGTTTCGGTTTCGGACCGCGATACCAAAAAGCTGGACGAACAAGGCAGCGGCAACGGCGAGCCGGAGCAAGAGCTCGGACTCGCCCCATTAGACGACGAAGACGTTCTAGGGGTGGCCAACCGCCGTCCCGCGAAGAAAACGGCCTCCGGTTCCGACAAGCAGGGCGGGTCGGGAAACGATCTGGCGACTTCGAGCGATATCGCTTCCACTGGCCCCCAATCGGCGTCCAGCTCGGCAAAGTCCCGTTCGCTCATCGAGGAAGAACTGACCGACCCGGAACTGGAGCACATCAAGCGGAAGATGGCTCAACGGGCCCAATTCAATCCGCTGCAGCCGCCAAACTACGTGCCGCCCAGGAGTGGGCCGTCGTGGGTACTCTGGGCATCGCTGGGGGCGGCGGCGCTGGTTATTGTCGCCCTCGTACTCTTCGTCGTTTTAACCAGATAAGAGCCACTGCGCCTTCCAACCTGCTTCGGCGAGTTTTGCCATTCAACAGCCAGCATCAGGCAGTTGATTCCGGAGCCGATGCCAAGCATGGCGACGCGGTCACCGGCGCGAAGGTGGCCCGCCTCGACTCCCAGAGCCATCGTAACGGGAAGGGCTGCGGAGCCGGTGTTGCCGAGCGTTTCGAGCGTGGCGAAGTCGATCTGCGGATCGAGGCGCAGCGATTCGAACAGTAGCTTGCGGTGGGCAACTCCAACCTGATGGCAGAATGTGCGATCGATGTCGTTCGCCTCCCAACCGGCGGCTGCTAGGAAGCGGTCGAACGTCTGCACGCCGGCGGCGATCCCCTCCCGCATGAGTGTCTCGCTATCTGTTTGCATTACGACCTCATGGCCACGGCTTTGGCACAGATCATGTTGGCGTGTATCGCAGTATGCGGCGGCGGTTGTCAGCCGGTTACCACTACGACTCAGCTCCTCATCGCAGAGGACCATTGCCACACTCGCCGAGCCGATGGTGAGCGATGCAATCGAGTTCTTCACCGAGTCGCGCGTCAGCGAATGATCGCCGTTCAGCATTTCGATCGTGTTTTCGACCAGCTCGCGACCACACTCCGTGCCGACGACCACACCGGCACGAACCTGCCCCAGTTCGATCATGCTGGCGACTTGGACGACGCCGTTCAACAAACCCAGGCAGGCGTTCGAAACGTCGTAAATGATCGCGTCGTGGGGCAGGTTGAGTCCATCGTGCACGCGGCATGCGGTGGCCGGTTCCAAAAAGTCGCGGCAAACCGAGCCGTGAATCAGGGCGCCGAAATTTCGCCGATCGATGCGGCTGGCATCGATGGCTTTCCCGGCCGATTCGATGCTGATTGTGCTCGGCTGCGTGCCGGGTGGAAAGAACCGCCGCTCGCGAATGCCCGTCATCAGTTCCAGCCGGCCCTCTGGTAGCCGCAGCCTGTGGTAGAGAGGCGCGAGCCGACGCTCAATCTCGGCGGTCGTGACAATTTCGTCCGGCAACGTATAGCCGAACGATTCCAGATAAACGCGGTGGAAATGCATCGTGCGATTGACGTATTCGGTTTGGATCAACCTTCATTTGGGCGTGTTGAAAATATATAGCTGGCCTCTGTGAGGCCCGCTTTTGTTCGATCTCTCCGGGGTCACAGACCCCGGCTACAAAGCATTTCAACAGGCTGTTAGCGTATCACGAATCAAACCATCTTACAGTATCTTGTGCTAGCATTGACGCCCTCTAACGCAAAATACGCGAACACTTGCATTCCGTTTAACGAGCATTTAATGTTAACGCCCACTTGCATTCCGACACGCTGCCGAGTGACAACGGCCAAACAAGAGAAAGGGAGTTCTTCAAGCCGGAGGGAACCTTGGCGAACGCCGCGGCACCCGACTTCCGGCCGCCAGTGCAGGACACTGGTGTACGACAAGTATCTGGGCCAAACGCTAGCAGACTGCAAGGCGGTGCGGGTTCTGCCGGCAAGCGTGGGACTCGACCACCACGACTTTGCGGCGGTTTGCTATGCGCACAACCGCAATGGCTCGGCTGCTTCTCATGAGGGAACTTCCCAGGACGCGTCCGGACGACGCCCAACAAGGGAGTGATTACGTATGTTCAAGCCGATCATTGGTCTGAATGCCGATTTCGCCAACGCATCGAAAGATAAACCCAGCTTCACCTACGTTGCGTCGGGCTATTACGACGCAATCAGCAAGGTTGGTGGAATACCGCTTATCATTCCTCCGGTCCAACATGATGACGACTTGGAGCAGATTCTCGATCGGTTGAACGGCGTTGTATTAGTCGGCGGCGCCGATTTGGACCCGCGGCGCGATGGGTACATGCTGCACCCAACGATCCGACCGCTGGCTCCGCGGCGCGAAATCTTCGATCGACGGTTGATGCGGCTGATCGCGGAGCGGCGCATGCCCGTTTTTGGCATCGGCGGCGGCATGCAACTTCTGAACGTGACGATGGGAGGCACTCTGCTGCTGCACATTCCGGAAGACCGGCCCATGGCGCTGCCGCACCACGATCCGCTTGACCCGGCTCACCGGCATACACTGGAGATCGCCGCCAATTCGCTGATGGAGCGGGTTTACGGTGACGGTGAGCTGCGGGTCAACAGTATGCACCACATGGCGGTCGACGACGTGGCCCTTGGTTTCGAGGTGACGGCCCGCTGCCCGGACGGTATCGTGGAAGCCATCGAAAGCCGCAATCCGGATTGGTTTGCCATCGGTACGCAATTCCATCCGGAATCGGATACCGCGTCGGCGCTCGATCTGCGCGTATTCGAGGAGTTTGTCGAGGCCGTGAAAGAATCGGCCGCGTCGATGCGAATGGTCGCTTAAAAATGAGTTCTAATTTAGCCCCCGGTCAATGACCCGGGACTAACTGGACGGAAATCTGATCAGATGCGGTCTGGCGACGCATGGACGGTCGGCGCCAGACCGCTCGTTTTTATCTACCGAAGTGACTCTGTGTTCTCGTACGAGCTCATCTGCCGACGGTGCGGTTGGCGGACGCTATGCGGCCTCGACGACGCCGTTGCGCGTTTGCGGCTGGTCGGGCTGTTGCGTCGGGAGCGAGAACCGGACCAGGCCTTGGTGGAAACGCTGTTTGTCGAATCGGCGCAGCGGATGACATGCCCGATTTGCAAAGAAAAGAGCCTCTTCGCCGTCCCCAGCACGCGCGACGATGCAGACGATTGGCAAGTTGCCGTCTTATGTGA
>DASZZA010000174.1:0-4874 GCA_035545135.1 Lacipirellulaceae bacterium
CGGCCAGGGAGCCGGCCGCCAATCCGCCCACGGTACCGCCGACAAGAAAGACTGCAAATAAGATCTCGCCCCAATTGCTTGCGTTCCTGCCGCTGCCAGCCAAAATCTCGGGCAGCATCTGGTCTTTTGTGATCGCAAACGTCTGGCTTTCGAATACGTCGAAGATCCACCCGGCGCAAGCGATGGCGAGGACCAGCCATTCGTACGGTGTAACGCCGGCATACCAGGGTTTGTCGTCGAAAAGCTCCGGGGCGGGCGACGGTTCATGCATGCCAATGAGTAGGGTTGCGGGTTGGCTAAGCCGATGGAGTTAGATCACGCCGTCGCGCGGGCCGGTTGTTTGGCAGCGGCGCGGCTGCCGTTGGATGGAGCATCGCCGTGCTTGTGCGGATCGGCGAGTGAGGCGAGAACTTTTCGAGTGCCGCGGAACGTGCGGCGGCCGTGCATCGTGACGAAGTTATCGACGATCACGGCATCGCCTTGTTGCCACGGCAGGTCGAACGCCATTTCGTAGGCCAAATCGGTGGCGACGTTGACGGCATCGCGATCGAGTGGCGAGCCGTCGCCGAAGCGAATGGCTTTTGACGGGTCATTCCGCTCGTCTTTCCAACCTTGGAAGGCGGCGATCAATTGGTTGAAGAACGACTTGCGGCCATCGCCCAAATTGCGAACGGCGGGCAGGACGGGCGTCGTTGCGCGGAGGCAGCCGTCTGGAAGCCATTCCCAATCGTAGCCGATCTCGCGCAATCGCGCTTCGGCTTCGCCGCGAGTTTCAGCGCGGAGCGTGCTCTTCCAACTGCGGCCCATGCCCGATTTCGGGTCGTTGTCCGGCGGCATGACGTTCGAGTAGCGCAGGCCCTTCTGCTCGCAATTCCGCGCGAACTCGGGACACCGTTTAGAAAGCTCATCGAAGAGCACATCCGACCGGCATAGCGGCGTTTCGCCCCCCTCCTCTGCCGCTTTTTGGCAGAAAAAAAAGAGCTTGGCCGGGTAAATGGGCGTTTGGGCCATTTCGTGGTGAAAATAAATGTTGACGTCGGCGGGCGCTTCGTTCGCGGAAAAGATGCGCTCGGTGTAGTTGACGCGAACCGCGTTCGAAAGGGATTCGATATAGGGGAAGTTCTTGAGGCCGAAGGAGGCGACGAAGGCGTCGCAGTCTTCCGGAGAGTTGAGCGGCATGCCGCGAAAAAGAATCGCGCCGTGCTGAGAAGATTTCTCCAACAGCTCATCGCGATGCCCGCGGATCCAAGCGGTCGCATCGGCAAGTGTGGCGCCGGTAGTGTTACACAACAACACCAACGGAAAGGCGCATTCGTGCTCCAGTTGCTGGCCTGGCACCGTTGCCGGTTTCATATCAATCGACTTGGCAGACATGTTGGGATTCTCCAGTTTCGGAGGGCAAGGCTTCTGCCGAGCGCGCTTTCGCACGGCTCAGCAGGAGCTTCGCCCACCCGTCGACTATTCGTATATAGGGAAAAATGTGTTGAATGCCTGCTCGCAGAATACGCCGGGGTCGTTGAACCGACGGTTACGGTCGAGCGAGGTGATGGCATCCATTTCAGTGGTGGATAATTCGAAATCGAAAATCGACAGGTTTTCACGGAGGCGCTCCGGCCGGCTGGTCTTGGGAATGGCGGCCGTGCCGCGCTGGACGGCCCAGCGCAATACGATTTGAGCCGGCGTTTTCGCGTGATTGGCGGCCGCATCGCGGATGACTTCTTCGTTCATTACGGAATCATTCTCTGTTGCCATTCCAAGTGGGACGTACGAGGGCGCACCGAGCGGCGAAAACGCGGTGACGGCAATTCCTTCCAAATGACAATAGCGGACCAGCTTTTCCTGCGCGAGATACGGGTGCATCTCGACCTGCAGCACGGCCGGGGGGGTTTTCGCATACGCCAGCATATCGCGCAACAGTCCGATATTGAAATTCGAAACGCCAACATTTTTAACCAGCCCCGCGCGGCGGAGATCCTCCATTGCCTGCCAGGTTTCGGAAATCGGCACACGTACCGGCTTCATTCGTGGTTCCGCAGCGTCTGGATCGTAAAACCAACCGGCTGGGTGACGTGTTTTCGGCGGCACGTACTCGAGCGCAATCGGGAAGTGAATCAAATACAAGTCGAGGTAATCGAGTTTCAAATCGCTGAGCGAACGCTCGCAAGCCGGCCGGACGTGTTCGGGCGCGTGGTTCGTGTTCCACAGCTTCGACGTGATCCATAAATCTTCGCGTCGTGCGTTGCCCGAACGAATGACTTTTTGCAGGCCGGCACCGACTTCAGTTTCGTTTCCGTAGTCGCTAGCGCAATCGAAGTGGCGCCAGCCAGCGCGAGCCGCCTCTTCGACGAGCGCCGGCGCCGCTGAGGGCTCGACCTTCCACATGCCGAGGCCGAGGACAGGCATTTGCCCGCCAGTTGAAAGTCGTAATGTCGGGTAGCTCATTTCGAATTCGTACCTGTTGTTGCTCTATATTCGGTCCATGAGGGCCGGATTTCAATTCGATTGCCCCAGCCGAGGTTTTTCTCCACATTGATTGGGTACCGCCAACCGTCCGCGTTGTCCTGTGCAATTCCGACGTGTGATTTTTCGGCTACCATGGCGACTGTTTGCGGCATGTCGAGAAACCGTAGCACGTTGAGGAAATAGGGTCCCGCGCGGTGCGATTTCGACAAGTCGTTAACTTCGACAGAATCGATGTTTGGTTCGAATAGGGCCGCGTAGAGCGCAATGCCGGCCATCTCGCGGTCGCCCATCAAAGTGAGTGGTACGTCGCGTAAACCTTTGATCGTACGTAGCGCTTCGATTGCGCGGCGAACGTCCCAGACACGCATAGCGTCGAGTGTCTGTCCGAGTAGCATGAAACGGCGGCGTATCTGCGTTTGATTTGTCGGATCGGCAGACCACTGGGTGGGGCCAATTCCGCGCGGAGCAATAAACGCTACGCCACGATTGGAAGCCATTATTTTCGCTAAGATTGCGTAATTTCCTTCGTCCGGCTTGGGCAACCGCTGTCCGTCGAGCTGTTGGGGAAACTTGATTTCCATTGCCGACAAGAAATCGTGCCAATCGTTGGCGTCGACGGGTCTTAGCGCAATGGCTTGTAGTTTCTCCCCAGCCGCTTCATCGGGAAGCACAAGGTAAAGTCGCAAGGTGATATTCGGCTGACTTTCAAAGTCGTATGCCGCGAACTGCATATTTCCGGATTTCGCTTCGAATACGCGATGCACTTGCGGCGGCTGCCGTTCATGGTCGGTTTCGTTGGGCCAACCGCGGAAACACTTATCGCGCAGCTCGGTCATCCACTTATTGCGCTGCGATTGCCATGCAGCTTTCGACGCCGGCGGCTTGGGCGCCGCAGCTTGCGGCACGAACGTTTCCTGGATGCGCGTGTTGATCTCATCAGTGGGCAGTTTATCGAAGACTTTCAGTTCTTCCGGTTTGAAGAAGTCTTTGGCGGCCGATTCGATGAGTGGGTCCTCGCCTTTGAGATGTTGGTTGAACCATTGAAGTGCGTAGAGTTGCAATACCTGCAAATCTTCATGAGGACCGGCCGCCATTTGAAGGGCGACATCCGAGCCTTTGCCAACGAGCTCATACAAGTGGCGCACCTTCTGGTACACGTCCACGACACCGTCGAATGGAAAGAGCGTGTCGCGGTCGGTGTTGGAAATCAATAGCGGTCGAGGCGCCGCGAGGGCGGCAACTTGGGGGTAGTCCCAGCGATAGGTGTTCACCATGTACATGCAGTCGCAGTGGCCCTCGACGCAGCCGTCGACGACGTGGTTGTGCAAGTTCGTGATGCCGGCGACGGGAACGGCGACTTTGATGCGGTGATCGAGCGCTGAGACGTACCAACTGTACGCGCCGCCGCCCGAGCGGCCCGTGACGCCAACTCGGTCGGGATCGACTTCGGGCCGCGAGATCAGGTAGTCGATCGCGCGGATCGCGTCCCAAGTTTCGACACCTGCCGGCGTGTAGCCACGACAGTTCCACCACCACATATCCTTGTTGAACGTGCCGTGGTGGATGCCTTGAATCTCGCCGAGTTGCAGTGTATCGATCACGAGGCACACGTAGCCGTTGCGGGCGAACCATGCGCCGTGGTGCTGAAACTTCGTCTTGTTGCCGAAGCTAACGCCGTTTTCTATCGCCGGGCTGTGGCCGCAAAGATAGAGAATCGCCGGCACGCGGCCGGTTTGCTTTTTCGGCAGGTAAAGATTTGCGGTGACGTACAAGTGCGGCCGTGATTGGAAGTAAAGCTTTTCAACCTTGAAGTCGTCGCGTTCGAGCGTTCCCGTGACGACCGGGCGCAGCGGCGTACGTTCGGGGAGCGGGTCGAGTCCCAGCATTTCGCAAAGCTGCCCCCGGTACGTGTCGCGATGCTTGATCCAGTCGTCCCACGACTTGATATCAGCGAGCGAAGCGTCGGCCAACTTTTTTGTTTCGCTGCGGAAGTAGGCGGCGATCATCTGGTCCCCGCGCGAGGTGGCGTTCGGCGGCGCGCCATCGGAGGAGTGCGAAAAAACGACCAGAGTTGCGACCGTGTACAGAGCAAGAGAGACGAGTCGACGGAGTCGCATCGGCAAGGCGCTCTTCGGAGGCCGCAAATGGAAACGTAGCACAGCGAATTATAAATTGGTGGTCGGTTGTTGAAAAGGAGCCAACCGACGAGCGGATGGCGGTGGTTTTGGTAGCATGCGGACTGGATCCTCGTGCGTACTGGTCGATCGATCAAAAAAAGAAATGATGGCGCCACTGAGTTGACGACTTCGTGGTGTCGCTCCATGGTGTGCAGCACCGCATGCGACAACGCGAAGTCCATGACTCACCCGCCGCGGTGGATCAGCTCGCCAATGGCCCGGGGCAGCGTGACG
>DASZZA010000175.1:0-6605 GCA_035545135.1 Lacipirellulaceae bacterium
GACCCCAGCCTGCAGGATCGCCCGATGTCCACGGTGACAAAGTTGCCGGCTGAGTTATTAGCTCAGGTCGCAAGATGAAGGCAACAAGTCGCACTGCCGGGCAGGACAAGGCCAGCCGAAGCAAACCGCGCGGGAAAAGCACTGGCAGAGCCCGTGGCACGTACGTAGTGGCATCCGGCAAGCGGCGGTTCCTTGGTCGATCTCAGTCCAATATGACTGACTGGAAATCAACGAGCGAAAGTTGCCAAAGAATTCACTTTCCCTTACTTGGCGCGTGCCGATTGCCAATGGTCAAATAAGCGAGCGCGGCCAGCCAATGAAGTCTAAAAATGGAGTGGTGGTGTCGGGCAAGGACCACGCTCACTTCGAGGAGATCGCACCATGGCACGTGTCGTTGCGATTCTGCAGCCGGCAATCAAGTGGCTACCCGTTTTGGTTGTTGGACTGTTGGTTGCCGTTCCGACCCACGCTCAATTCGCCGCCAAGAACCTGGTAAGCGATGACCAGACCGTCAACCCAGCGTCGATTCCCGACGGACACTTGTTAAATGGTTGGGGAATTTCTTCGAGCGGGACCAGCCCGTTTTGGGTGTCTGCAAACGGCTCAGGGCTTGCGGTCCTCTACAACGTGAACCCTGCAAGCGATGCAACTACCAAGGCGGGTTTGGAAGTTACCATTCCCGGCGATGGAACCGTGACGGGCCAGGCCTTCAGCAATGTGGCAGGCAACTTTAACGGCGACACCTTCCTCTTCGTGAGTGAGGATGGCACGGTGTCGGGATGGCGAGGCGCCCTAGGCACAAACGCGGAAACGTTACAAACGGCGCTGCCCACCAACAGCTACAAAGGGGCTACGGTTTATAATAATGGAGGCAACGTCTATCTGTACGCCGCTAATTTTGCGGCTGGCACGGTGGATGTACTGAAGGGAAACGCCGGTGCGCCGAATCTTTCCGGCTCGTTTACGGATCCAAACCTTCCCAGCGGCTATGCTCCGTTCAATGTTCAAAATCTCGCCGGCACAATCTATGTTACGTACGCACTCAGGGACGCGATGACTGGCGACGATGTGGCCGGTGCGGGTCATGGTTTTGTGGATGCGTTCGACACTAACGGCAATCTCCTTCAGCGAATCGCCACGCAGGGCGCCCTTAATTCGCCTTGGGGCCTTGCGATTGCGCCGGCCAGTTTCGGCTCGATCGCCGGCGATCTTTTGGTCGGAAATTTTGGCGACGGCACCATCAACGCTTTCAACCTTGGCACCTTGGCCAATGACGGGCCGCTCATGACTGCCGGCAATGTGCCTCTTGCGATCGATGGATTATGGGGACTCGTGGTCGGCAACAATGGCTCGGCCGGCAGTTCTAGCCGCGTGTATTTCAGTGCCGGGCCGGGCGATGAGTCTCACGGGCTGTTCGGTGTCGTCCAACCTGTGCCTGAACCCAGGACGTGGTGGTTGATCGCCAGCGGATTTGCCGCGGCCGGAATCTATAGACGCCGCTTTTCGGCCTGATTCGTTACGAAATCCTTATCGAGGGTGGCCCACCGGCGTAGCCCCTCCGCGCTGAATCGTTTAACCGCGTTGCGGTGCGACGCATGAGACGTTTCATCGTCGGCACCGAGACGGGGCCGATTTGGCCGAAACGCAACCGGTTTGTTATTAGCGAGAGACCAGCGAGGTCAGGACCTTCCAATCGCCAGACGTGGGCATTATTTTTGCGCCGGCCGATTTTTTTGCTTGCAATCGAAGAATCTCCGTATTAGCATCGTGTGTTAGATCCGCCCTCGCTCTGCGCGAGTGGCACAATTGCCCATAGTTTTCATTCGATTGGCTGCGTCAGAGAATTGAATGACTTCGATCGCCGCGTCGCTCTCTGCTGGACTCTCCCAGTAACGACGCAGTTCTGACATCCGAACCACTTTGCAGCCGCTCCTTTGTTTCACGCCACATCGTTAGGTCGCCGTGCGCCACGATTGCGACGGGAGCTGTACTGCAGCGCGTTGATCGTATAGTCCCCATACACCTGCAACGAGGAATCCGCTAATGGCAACTCAACCCAAGACTTACCGCCCGAGATACCGCTACACGGTTCTCTGCACCCTTATGACGTTTGGTCTCTTTGCATTGGCCGCGACGTGGGTGAGCGCGGCGTCGATTATCGACTTCGAAACCACACCAGCCAGTCTGACGCCAGTGGATGATGCGCCGCTGTCGTCGCTCACGCCCTACCTTTTCCCTGGACTGCAAGTCAGCTTTGGAATCGATTCGGATAGCAACGGCTCTGTGGATACTGACGCCGTGTTCGAACACGCTGGCCTCAACCCGGGCGAACCGCCAAATGCCGGCTTTTCCGGATCGTCGGGCACCGACACCGCTGACCCCGGCTTTACGGCCCAACTTGGAAACTGGTTTTTGCGATCGCCGGTCGGCGGGTCCGATTTTGGTTTGTTCGTGATCACTTACTCGGGCAGTACGACCATCACGGCCGCGAGCGGCGAAATCTGGGATATTGACGGCACCATGACACCAGGCGGTCAACCCGGCAACACGGAAGAATACACCGTGCGGGCGTACGACGCGGCGAACAACTTGCTCGCCACTCAGGTATCCCCGCTTGGCATATTGAGTACGCCGTTTGCTCCGCTTGACGGCGAACCGTGGACGTTCTCGTTCAGCGGGCTCTCGGCCGGCATTGCGAAGATTACAGTCGACTTTACCGGTACGAAGCCAATGGGCATCGGTCTGGCGTTTAATAATTTCAATCCAACGGGCGCGGCGGTGCCAGAGCCGGCTGGTTTGTTAACGTTGGCGATTGGCATGATGTTGTTTCCGCGGCGGACGATCGGTGGAAGCCGCAGCGACAAGCGCGCGTAGCGGCGCGGCGATTGTGTAACGCCTTCAGCGTAAAAAGGAGATACGTAAATACCCACCCGACAAAGTCCGCTGGCGCGGCCAACCCTCGGCTGAATGATTTAACGCGTTGCAGTACAACCGTCTGGCGCTTTAGAAAGCGATGCGCGTTGCGGGTAACGGGCGGCTCATTCATACGGCAGACTTCAATAAAAAACGCCGAGCTGCTGTCGGGGATTTTCCCGAAGGCGCTCGGCGTTTTGCGATTTCGATGCCGACTCGGGGCACGACGGCATTTTGCCGCGCGACGCTCGCTTTCGAGTCTTGGCCAACTGCGAAACGCAGTTTTGTTCTTACGAGACCATGTCCTTCAGCTTCTTCAGCGGCCGAATTTTGACAACATTGCGGGCCGGCTTGGCTTTGAAAATTGTCTCTTCTTTTGTGAAGGGATTGATACCCTTGCGTTCCTTGGTCGCCGGCTTGTGCTGCACGACGATCTTGCAAAGACCGGGGATCGCGAACGTTTTGGAGCCGCTCTTGCTGACGGCCTTTTTGATCTGATCGTTCAAAGCGTCGAATACATTGCTGACATCGCGCTTCGATAGACCGGTCGACTCGGCAATGTTCGCGTACACTTCGGTCTTAGACGGTGGTTTGGCGGTGGCCTTGGCCATTGTGCTGAATCCTCCAGACATTTTTGAAATACAACAGGGTCTTGAAACCGTACAACGTACCTCCGTTCGTGCGTTGTGACCGTGCAAATTAAATGGTGCTGGCACAGTAAGACAAGCGGGAAAATGCCGATTTTGCCGAGAAAAATGGCTGTTTTGGGCCACGGCCGGGTGTCAAACAGGCGGGAAACAAGTCGTCCAGCGGCCGACCGCACTGCCCCTGCCCTATTCCATACCCCGCTCGATGACGGCCGAACCGCGGCCGCTTGATCGATTGGAAAAAGGCTGTAAGATGAAATGCGGCTTTAAGTTACGATTCAATTGAGAAGCTGTTTTGGCCAGGATGCCGATGCCGGAACCGCCCCCATGGGCCTGTCGTCGAAGGTCTGCCGCCGACCGGGCACTAAGAATGTAGTGGGCCGACCGGGGCCAACCGGAAACAATTACCGTTAGGCCTCCGGGAGACACCTTGTCGGCAAGCGAACACGATCGGACCTATCAATTCGGCATGGTCTACTAGTCCTGTCGGGCGGGGATTGAGTCGCGAAGGATCGATATGCAGTTGATTCCACCATTGGCTCGTAACGGCGGTCCGCGCCGCCGCGTTTCTGCCTTGCCTTCGCTCATCACTGTGAGCCTGATTGCGGCCGGCGGGATGGTCGCCATTGGCGCTGTCGCACAGCAATTACAAATTTTTCCACGCCGCACGGTCCGCAGCCAGGAAGCGGCGGCCGGCGTGTACCTGCCGACCGATCGCACGTTATCGCGCGCGGTCACACGCGCCCGCGAAGGCATTAAGAATCACGAGTACCAGGAGGTGTTGGCGTTTCTGCAACAGGTCCTTTCGCGTGATGAAGACGCATTCCTGGAGCAGGCCGGCGACGATCAACAGCAGCTCGGCTTAAAAGCTACCGCCCGACAGATGATTGGCGACCTTCCGCCCGAGGGATACCAGGCCTATGAACTGCTGCACGGAGCAACGGCGCGTCGCCAGCTCGAAGCAGCCATTCACTCCGGCGACCGTCAGGCACTTGCCAACGTCGTCCGCAAGTTCTTCCACACCGAAGCGGGTTACGAGGCGGCTCTCGTTTTGGCTGCAAAGGAAGCTGACGAAGGTCATCGGTTGGCGGCTGCTGAGTTGTATCGCGAGCTAATCGAAACGCCACGTGCGGCTGCGCGCTTCGAGCCACAGCTTTCCGTGGCGGCGGCTCTCAATTTGCTTGCCGCGGGGCAAAGCGACGAGGCGACCGCAACGCTGCGCGCGCTGGTGAAGAGCAAGCCCGGGGAGCAGGTCATGGTCGCCGGCAGAGCCACGTCGCTGCCTGCCGCCGGTGCGGATCCGATCGTGTGGTTGTCGAGCCTTGTTGGTCGACCGGAATCCCTCTCACCGGGCGACACGGATTGGCTCACGCTTCATGGCGACCCATCGCGCATTTCGGAATCGACGGGTGGACGGCCCCATTTGCGACCGCGCTGGGAAGCGCGCGTCGTCAACGACCCATCCATCGAGTCTTATCTTTCCGACCGCAGCGATGATTTTCTGCAGCGTGGAGTTGTAGCAATTCCGGCGGCGCGGCCGATCGCGGTCGGCGACGTCGTCGTCATGCGAACGCCGAATAACATCGTCGCCCTCGATTGGCGAACCGGCAAGCGCATTTGGGAAACTCGCGAAGAGGTAGAGCCGCAGCCCGACACCGGCGAGTCGGAACCAACGCCGGGCATTGATCGCGAGCAATTAGCCACTCAGGGCAAGCCGCTCGAAGAACGTATTTGGGACGACGCGCTTTCGGCGTCACTCGCCAGCGACGGTAAACGCGTGTTTGTTGTCCGCGATATTTCGATCGTGCCCGATGAAGATGCTTTAGCAAATATGCAACCTCAGATGATGGCGCGAAACGGCATTGAAAACATCACCACGACCAACGAGCTTGCGGCGTTTGATGTCGACACGCAGGGCAAGCTCGCGTGGGAACTCGACGGTAGCCGCAACATCGGCAAGCTTTCCGGGGCGTTCTTTCTCGGTGCACCGTTGGCGATCGATAATACTCTGTACGTGATGGCCGAGATTCGAAACGCGCTGTATCTCGTTGCGCTCGATCCAGCGACAGGGCACGTGCAATGGCGACAGCAACTCCTCAACCTTGAGCAGGGCATAGCGCTCGATCCGGCTCGCCGCAAAGCGGGTGCGACGCCGTCGTATGCAGGCGGGATACTGGTTTGCCCAACGATGGCCGGCACCGTGATTGGCGTGGACGTCGTGAAGCGCGAATTCGCTTGGGTCTACCGTTACCCGCCCGAAGCGCAATCGGCCGCCGAAATGCGAACCTTTCAACTGCAGCAGGCACAAGCCCAATTAGTGCGAGCCAACAACAAGTGGCTCGACAGTTCGGCCGTAATCGCCGATGACCGCGTGCTTCTAACGCCGCCCGATTCGTCCGAAATTCATTGCCTCGACTTGCACAGCGGTAAGCTCCTCTGGAAGCGCCGTCAGGGTGATTCCTTGTTCCTTGGCACCGTGTCGAACGGCAACGTGTTGCTGGTCGGCGGACAGTCGGTCGTAGCCCTGCGCCTATCGGATGGCACGCCCGCGTGGCCGAAGGAATCGGTGTCGTTGCCGACCGGCGTGCTGCCGGCGGGTCAGGGTTATCTGAGCGACGGGCGCTATTACCTGCCGCTCACTTCCGGACAAATCGACGCGATCGACCTGGCCGACGGTAAACTCACGACGTCGGCACCGTCCGGTACTCATGTGGCCTTGGGCAATCTCATTTGCTATCGCGGCAGTGTTATTTCTCAATCGCCGCTGTTGGTCGACAAGTTTGAGCAGCTCGACGCCTTGCGGCAACGTACCCAACTCGCGCTCGCGAAAAACCCCAACGACGCGGCCGCCATCCGCGAATTGGCGGAGCTGAAAACCGCGGACAACCATAAGCGCGAAGCGGTGCGGCTATTAAAACGCGCTTACGAACTGGCGCCCGATGATCTGGTGACACAAGAGATGCTCGTCGAATTGCTCCTCGACGAGCTAGCTTCGGACTACGCATCATTTCACGGCGACGTGCCGCTGGTGGCGAAGTTGATTCA
>DASZZA010000176.1:0-10690 GCA_035545135.1 Lacipirellulaceae bacterium
TCGAGACCGTCATCAACCTGAAGCCCCAATCCGGATGGCGGCCCGGAATGACCACGGACAAACTGATCGGCGAGATGGACAAGGCGATGCAGTTCCCGGGGGTCTCCAACGCCTGGACGATGCCGATCAAGGCCCGCACCGACATGCTCTCGACCGGCATCCGTACGCCTGTCGGCATCAAGGTGATTGGCAAAGACCTTGTCGAAATGGAAGGTGTCGCCCGCCAAGTCGAAACTGTCCTCAAAACCGTCCGAGGCACATCGAGCGCTTATGCCGAGCGCGTCATGGGCGGTTATTACCTCGACATCATCCCGAATCGCGAGCGGCTCGCCCGCTACGGCCTGATGATCTCCGACGTTGAAGACGTGATCTCGATGGCGCTCGGCGCTGAGCCCATCACCACAACTGTCGAAGGTCGCGAACGGTATACCGTCGCCTTGCGCTATCCCCGCGATCTGCGCTCCAGTCCGCACGCCATCGCCAAAGATGTGGTGGTGTCACTGCCGAGTGGCGGGACGGTACCGTTGGGCGAGGTCGCCGACATCAAGCTGACTAGGGGTCCCACCACCATCCGCACCGAAAATGCCAAGCTCGCAACTTACGTTTACGTCGACATCCGCGACCGGGACCTCGGCGGCTATATCGCCGATGCCAAAAAGGCGGTGGAGGCGCAGGTCAAGCTGCCGCCCGGCATCTATCTCGTGTGGTCGGGCCAGTTCGAATATCTCGAACGTGCCGAAGCCCGCCTGCAGTTGGTCGTGCCGGTGACACTGATGATCATCTTCCTGCTGCTCTATCTCAACTTCCAGCGGCTAACGGAAACGCTCATCGTCATGCTGTCGTTGCCGTTCGCGCTGGTCGGCGGCTTTTGGCTAATGTGGTGGCTCGGGTTCAATCTCTCCGTCGCGGTGGCGGTCGGCTTCATTGCGCTGGCCGGCGTCGCCGCCGAAACCGGCGTGGTGATGTTGATCTATCTCGACAATGCGGCGCGCGAAGTGCACGCGGAGTGCCTTGGCGAGAAGCGGCCCTTTACCCGCGAAGACCTCTATCGCGCCATCATGGTCGGTGCGGTCGATCGTGTGCGGCCAAAGATGATGACGGTGGTCGCCATCATGGCCGGGCTGCTTCCCATCATGTGGAGCACCGGCACCGGCTCGGAGGTGATGCAGCGCATCGCCGTGCCGATGATCGGCGGCATGGTCTCGTCGACACTGCTGACCCTCATCGTCATCCCGGCCATTTATGGGCTGGTGAAGGGCTGGAGATTGCCAACCAGAGACGCGCTACGGACACAGCAGCTCGAATCGGCCCGTTCGTGAAGGAACGGTTTCAGCAAGGAGGAACCAACATGAAACGCTTCATATTCGCGATCGTCATTCTCGCCTTCGCCTTCGAGTTTGCACAGGCGCAGGAGAAAATGGCAGCCACGCTGTATAAAAATCCTGGCTGCTTCTGCTGCGATGCCTACGCCGATTATCTTCGCGCGAACGGCTTCAACGTCACCGTCATCGAGCACCCCAACATGACGTTGATCAAGCAAAAGTACGGCGTACGACAGGACCTTCAAGGCTGTCATTCGACTGTGATCGGCAAGTATGTCGTTGAAGGTCACGTGCCGGTGACGCCGATCAAGCGGCTTCTCGCGGAAAAGCCCGACATCAAGGGAATTTCGCTTCCCGGTATGCCGCAAGGCTCGCCCGGCATGTCGGGAACCAAAGAAGGTCCATTCGAAGTCTTATCCATTACGGGCAAAGACGGACCCGCCCCGGTTTATGAGCAGGAGTAGGCCCGATGATGCACGATGGCATGAGCGGCATGATGTGGGGCATGGGCGCCGTATGGTTGGTTACCGTCGTCGTGCTCGCTCTCCTCATAGCTGCGCTGATAAAGTATCTCTTCTTCAGGTGAGCCGATGGAACTTTTTCCTCGAAAGCAACAGATTACGGCAGAGGGCCTTCGATAGGTGCTGTTCAACATTTCTTTTGCAAAAGCGAGATTGTGCAAAATGACCTTGCGAAACACCCATGCCGAAGACCATATGAGTTGGCATAGGTCACGCGGTTACGCGGTTGTTGCCGTCATGCGCTTGCAATTCCTCCGGTCCATTCTCGCAATCCTCCTCAGCGTCGGGCTCAGCCTCGCGCCCATGCAGGTTGCAAGCACGATGCCGATGACATCGACTGCACACCTCGGCAACGTCGTATCCAAAGCCCCGTCGTCTATGGATCACCCGTGCCCCTGCTGTGATTTCGCCAACAAATGCCAGATGGTTGGATGTACGGCCCACTGCGCACAGGTTGCTCCCGCCTTGGTTGCTACCCTCGTCGTCCCGCCTGGTGGTCATGTCCCGCTTGGCGGATTTATGTCGTTGATGCACGACGGTCTCATCTGGCAGCCACCGACGCCGCCTCCTCGATCCTGATCCGCATGCGAGTCTTTGCGAGCAACCCGGCTCGCAGCGATGCCGCGCGCACTGCAGCGCGGTGCGCAGAAACGATCAAGATATTGGAGACGTGAAATGTTGAAAATTATCATCATGACGCTGGCGCTCGGCGCCTTCGCGATTGCGGGTCCCGCCGGTCAGGCGCAGGCGGGTCACAAACGTTGCTACAATATGCCGAAGAGCGGCGTACCGTGCACGATTGTACCGCAGCAGCCGTTGCTACCGCAGCCAAGACAAACCTAGAAACGGAAGGGGGTCATGGGCATCCCGTGAGCCTACGCGATACGGGCCCGGCTCCTTTCGAGGAGCCGGGGATCCTTTGAGATACGCGTCCACCAGGCCACCTTCTGCGATCGTGATAATGCCGATCGAGATCGCCAGTCCGCGCGATACAGCTCAGCCACCAGCGCGGTTGCGCGCTATCTTCACAGGTCGAACTCGGCGCCGACACCCGCAAAGCGGACGTTCCACCTGCGGAACGCCTCGTCGTGAGTGATTGCTCAAGACGCACCGCCGTGGCCAAGGACGACCATCGGCAGCATGTCATGAAAGGTTCGTCGAACTAAATCGCACCGGCGCAGTTCACTTAAAACGAGGCTACGCCGAAGTATGTAGCGCCTGCTCATTTGAAGTTCAGTCGAATGCAAAGGAGATTCGCAAGTTAGTGGCGTGGGTTGAAAAATACGCGCATCGGAAAAAGGCGAGACCGCGGCAGCGAAAAACGCCGCACCGAAATTCGGAGAATGTGATGAGGAATAGCTATGCTAGTCTGACGCTCCAAACGATCATCAGCGGCGTGATCATGTACTTGGTGATGTTCGTCATGATCAACGGCTTGACGGACTTCTATAACAACCTGAACATGTTCTATATGACGCTGATGATGGTGGCTCCCATGGTGGTGCTGATGGTCCTGGCGATGGGTCACATGTTTCCGTCACGGACAGCAAACATGGTCACGATTGGCGCTTCTGTCGTTATTTTTTTTGCAAGCTATGCGGCGATACGAACTCAGAGCACAATCGGCGACACTGCGTTTCTGCGGTCGATGATTCCCCATCATTCCGGTGCCATCTTGATGTGCCGGGAGGCACACCTTTCCAATCCAGAAATAATAAAGCTCTGCCAGGAAAAAATTATTCCATCTCAACAGGAAGAGATCAATCAGATGAAGCGCATTTTGGATCAGAACGAAGGCAGTTAGGATCGTTGCCACCGGCCAATCGAACGTTCGAAGTCTATTCATTTCACGGTCGCGCAAATGGCGTCGGGTCGATCTGTCCTCCGGTCGATGTTAATCTAGCAAGTCGAAATGTTCCGCTAAAGACCTGCGGCAGAGCCTGCAAAATTTTCGAGTTGTTTGAGCGCGCGCCGAGCGCCGTCGTGTTGGGGATTGAGTTCCAAGGTTTTTCGGAAGTCTGATATCGCGTCACGCATATGACCCAGCCGAAAATAGATGATTCCGCGATTAAAGTAGGCCGGCGCGTAATTGGGGCTGAGGTGCAGGGCAGCGGTCAAATCCGTCAAGGCTCGGGGCAGATTCCCAAGCCGGCCGTAGAGATTGCCGCGATTGAAATAGGCGCCGCCGAAGTCAAGGTCCAAGCGAATGGCCTCGTTGTAATCCTGGAGGGCGCGATTTGTGTCTCCAAGGGCTAAATAGACATTCCCTCGGTTGTTGAAGGCTCCTGCCGACAAGGGGTTAAACTCGATTGCCTTGTTCAAATCCGCGAGCGCATCGGCATGCTTACCTGAGGCTTCCTCGGCATGAGCCCGGGAAGCGTAGGCCAAAGCCAGATCCATCGGCGCGGAATCACCGCTGTCGATAACGATGCTGCAGGCCGCCATCGCCAGTGCCGGGTTGCCCGACTTGCAATCCGACATGACATCGGCTCGTGCGGTCCCTGAACCCACGATAAACAACAAGCTCGCCACCAGAATGAGAACCGGTGTCGGGACTAGTGCTGGCATGGCAGACGATGATGCCGCACATGGCGGTGTTCGTCGAACTTGTAGCCCTTTGTGGCCGCTCGCCGCTCGATTTGCCGCTGGTGTGGACTTTTCGTTTCGGGAGCTCCGGGCAGCGAGGTGTAACAAAGAACATGCACTCCCTTATTGTGGCAGTGGCGATAACTCCGACTATCGATGCGAGTCAGAGAAGGATTGATTGTCCCGCTCTCCCACCCAAAAGTGGAAGGATAAGCTTGCACCTGCTGCATGAAGACAGTGCCCAGGAGTACTGCTGCACTGGCACCGATCGCAATCATCGCTAGACTGTCCATTTGGCGTCTCCAGTAGTGACGTGGTCTGGAGTGCGCGTGTCGAGCACCCCAAACCGGTTACGCAATTTTTTGCTCACTTGGCCTTTTCGACTTTCATGATGGTCAGCTGCCCATTGACCTTGTCGGCGCTGAACTTGATTTTCTCGCCGGGCTTCACCCTCTTGAGCATCGCCGGGTCACTGGCTTTGAACACCATGGTCATGGCGCCCATATCGAGGTTGGTGATGGCGTCATGCTTGATGGTCATCTTTCCAGCGGACTCATCGACCTTCTTCACTTGTCCATTGATCATCGGCAGGCTCTTGGATTCCTGCGCCGACGCGAAGCTGGTGACCGACACCAGACATGCCAGCGCGGCCAGAAGAAGTACGGGTCTAACTCGTTTCATCGCTGTTACTCCGTGTTTGATTTGATGACGTATATTCTCAGCCCCTCGGTCGCGTCACTTGACGACGACCTTTCCGTGCATTCCCGCTTCGTAATGACCGGGAATAAGACAGGCGAATTCGAAAGTCCCCGGCTTCGAGAATTTCCAGAGGATTTCCTTCTGCTTCCCCGGTTCGATGCTTTGAGCGTTTGGATCGTCATGCTCCATCTCGGGGTTCTTTTGCATTTCGATCTTGTGGCTGGCGTTGTGTGAGAACGAATCGAGGAAAAATTCGTGTTTCAGCGTGCCCACGTTCTTGACGATGAACTTGATCTGCTCGCCCTTCTTCACATCGATCTCCGCGGGCTCGTAGGACATCGTCCCGTTGGCCTCGGACATGGTGATGTCAACGGTGCGGGATGGTTTTGTCGGATTGCCGGGCTCCCCGGCGGCGTAATCGTCATCGTCACCGCCATGGGCGAAAGCCCGTGAGATATTTGTTGCGCTAAACGCAAGCGTTAAACCGCAGACGAGCATCAGGAGGGGTGCGCTAAACTTTGAAGGGCGATACATGAATCGTTTTCTCCTCATCTATTTATGACGTCAGTGGTTCATCGGTCCGGTCGGCTTCACGACGCGAACTTCGATTTCGGTATTTGTCGATGCATTGTTCGGCGGCGCTTCGGCGGCTTTGCCAGGTTCACTCATCCATTCGTGAGCGACTGAGCCTTTGGGGTACTTGTACCAACCGGGGTCCTTGTAATTGCCGCGTTCGAGGTCATCGCGTATCTTCATGACAGTGAACATGCCGCCCATTTCGATCGGCCCGAATTGTCCAAAACCGGTCATCATCGGTAGCGTGTTGTCGGGCAGAGGCATCTCCATTTCGGCCATGCCGGCACCGCCCGCTTCTCCCATCGGCATGTAGCCTCCTGGGACGACCTTCGAGATCTTTGGCTGCATACTTTTGAGATCGACGCCAATGTAGGTGTTCACGTCATGACCCATGGCGTTCATCGCATGATGCGTCTTGTGGCAATGGAACGCCCAATCACCAGGATTGTTGGCAACGACATCAAACGCTCGGACAGCGCCTACAGGAACGTCGATTGTTGTCTCGGGCCATTGCGCGCTTTCCGGGACCCATCCCCCATCTGTGCAGGTGACCGAGAAATGGTGACCGTGCAAATGGATCGGGTGATTGGTCATCGTAAGATTGCCCATGCGCACCCGCACGCGATCCCCGAGCCGCACAGGCAGCGTATCGATGCCTGGAAAGACACGGCTGTTCCAAGTCCACATGTTGAAATCGAGCATTTCATTGACCTTCGGCAGATAGCTGCCGGGGTCGATGCGATAGGCGCTCATGATAAAAACGAAATCGCGGTCGACCGGCCGGAAGTTGCGGTCCTTCGGATGCACGACGAACATCCCCATCAGGCCCATCGCCATTTGCACCATCTCGTCCGAATGCGGGTGGTACATGAACGTGCCGCTGGCCTTCAGCTCGAATTCGTAGACGAAGGTCTTGCCGGGCGGGATGTGAGGTTGCGTGACCCCACCGACTCCATCCATGCCGTTCGGTAAGATCATGCCGTGCCAATGCACGGTCGTGTGCTCCGGCAGCTTGTTGGTGACGAAAATGCGAACTTTGTCGCCTTCGACGGCTTCGATCGTGGGTCCTGGGGCCTGCCCGTTGTATCCCCACAAATGGGCTTTCATTCCGGGTGCGAACTCACGCACGACGGGCTCTGCGACAAGGTGAAATTCCTTCCAGTCGCCGTTTTGCGTCCATGGCAAAGTCCAGCCGTTGAGCGTGACGACCGGATTGTATTCCGGACCGCTCGATGGATGGAGCGGCGGCTGCATCGATGGTGATCCCTGGGAGGGAGCCTCGGGAATGGATGCGGCGGCGACGCGGCTAGTCACCTGCGTCACGCCTGCGAGCGCGAGCCCGGAGGTTGCAAGAAAGCTTCGACGCGAGACGGTCATGGTTTCAAATTCCTTTGTTAGTCGGTTTGTGCGGCAGACTGTTGCGTCTGACTGCTGCCACCGAAGCTCAGACCACCTCCCCCAATCGTGGCGGCGTGTAGGTCCACATCGGCAATCCAGAAGTCGCGCTTCGCCTCAATGGCTCGAACATTGGCGGAGATCCGATCTCGCGCATCGGTCAGGAGAGGAAACAGATCGGTGAGCATGCCGTTGTAGTTGAGAAGCGTCTGTTCGGAGATGGTGTCGCGCAACGGCAGAATCGTCTTCTCGTAGTACCGCGCAATATCGTAGGCACCGCGATACGCCTGATATGCTTGACGGGCGTCTGCGCGTACGTTGACGGCTTTGTCCATCAGCATGTTGACGGCGTGAAGGTAGGTTTCTTCGGCGCGCTTCGTTTTGACCTCACCGAAATCGTAAATTGGGATTTGAAAGCTGAGGTCGTAGCCAGCGCGCGGCGTTCGTTCGCCGTTTTGGATTTCGTTTCGGCTGATGCCGCTCGCTTCGAGACCATCGATAAAGCGGGTCGCATGCGTCAGGCCGTACTCCTTCGCAAGGGCCGTCAGCTCAATCCGTGCAGTCTGGAGATCGATCCGCGACATGACCGCCTCCGTCTCCACATCGCCCGACGTGCGTGGCTTTGCAGGAAGGGATTTGAGTTTGTCAGGAAGCCGGTAGTTCAGTTCTGCACCCCAGAGTCCGAGCACACGATTTAGTCTTTCGCGTGCACTCCGTTGTTTCAGGCGGGCGACGGCAAGCTGTCCGCTGACTTCGGCATAAAACGCATGCTCGCGGGCTTGATCGAGCTTTGGCAAGGCGCCGGTTTGTCCAAGCTTCTTCGCAAGTTCGGACGCCGCCTCCGCGGCGGTTCGCGACTTTTCAAGAAACTTCACCGTCTCCCCGGCGGCGACGGCTCTATAAAAGGCTCGCCGAGCCTCGGATGCCGTGGTGAGGGTGGCTTCGATCGCGCGCGCTTGCGCAATTTTAAATTTATCTTGCGCGATCGCGCGACGGCGGGGCAGCGTGAGAAGGGCCAGGATGTTCTGGGTAATCTGCCGTTCGATCTCGAGTTCAGCGCCGGTGAGATGCACTAAAGAAAAAGAGGGTGCGGGCGGAAGGCTCGCCTCAATCCAGTCCGCTTCGGACACGCCGAGCTCGTTGTAAGCTGCCTGAAGCGCGCGGTTGTTCAGTAGCGCGATCCGCACGGCGGCATCGACCGTGAGCGGCTTAGCCAACAGCAACCTCACGCGCGCCTGGACAGCTGCGGCGTCCGCCTCGTCTCTGATTTTTTTCGCCGGCATGCCAAGGACACTGCCGGTCTGGTCCGAGACGAGAGACATCCCGCCATCCTTCGAAAACTGCGCGCACCCGCCGAGCATCAGCGCGGCTGCCGCGATTATCAGGCCAGGCCCAGCGCCCCCGCGCCGAACCGTGCCGTCCACCTTACCCCCAGTCATGTCGCCCCTCTCTTGCGCAGTATCGACGCCCCTCAGTGCGCGTCGTGCCGCTGCGAATTGGATTTGGATTGAGGTTGTTTCGGCGCGATGCGACGATTGATGTCGCCCCACGGCATCGGTTCAACCGGCTCGTAGCGTTTCACGCCCGCGTTCACCGGCATGTAAGATTGTTCTCGGACGGCGATCGGCTGGTCGGGCATTGGCCCGCTCACCGGCCACGGTGGCTCGCCATCACTCCAGCCCGCAAGGGCAGGTAACAACAGCGCAAATGCAAACGCACGTATGAGCATTTTTCAACCTCGTCCATCGGAGGCTTCGATCGTCGCCAGCGTCGAACGGCGAGCACATATGCCAGCCTGACGCGGGGATCAGCGGATGTTGGAAAGGGCGCAGAGTGTCGAATGCACGTCCTGCGCGAGCTCGATTACGAGCCAACGTCCGAATGGACGCAATTAGCCTCTGGGAGGTCTTTCAAGACCGAATTTACGATCAATCGCCGCGATCGCGGCATCATATGCGATGCCGATTCGCCGGATCGAACCATCGGCGCATGGCTGCAACGGCTTATACAAAGTAGCTGACGGCGAACCACATTGCGAATTGCAATGGGACATACCCTGGCAACAACACGATCCAATGCAAAGCCGACCTTGGGGGAATACGACCCCGACCTCAAAATAGTGCGTCGAAGAACCTTCGGCATCTGACGATGCAGTCCGATGGTGGCCGGCGTTCGTTACGATGACAGCATCGCCGTCATTCACGCCGCCATGGGCACTGGCAACACCCGGGGCGCCCAGCAAAAGCAAGGCGAACAGAGCAAAAAGTTCAAACAAGCGTCTCAAGCGCCGGCACCATGGGAATCAACATTCGTCGTGAAAAATAATGCGCCTTACCAGTAACTGCAAGCGCCTTGCGTTTTGGGCGCTGGTATTCAGCTCTCGTATGTTGGCATTTGCGAGGATATTGGCCAATCTGCGGCCGCAAATCGAAGCGCCCAGCCACATGCGCCAACGAATCTGTTCTGCCTTGGCACTTACTTCTTGACAAAACTTGTGAAGTTTTTGCACGACCGAAGGCCAAAAATTCATTTTAAGGATGCGGCCGTGGGCGTGCAAAATAAACGATATAGGGCGACCACCCAGGCATTGGTCCTTGCTACGGCTATGTTCGTCGCCGGACCCGCAGCAGCGGGTAACGATGCGAACTTCGTGCTGTACAATCAGAACACTGAAGAAAAAGGCGCAACGGAGATTGAGCTTTTTTCCGATTTCTCGAAAGTCGGGAGCGGGGGTAAAAACTATACGGCCCAACTCGCCGAAATCGAATATGGCGTCACAGACCTTTGGACGACATCCGTTTATCTCGAGGGCGCGAAGACATACGGAGAAAGCTATGACTTCGCGAGCTTCCGGTTTGAGAACCGAATTCGGTTGTTCAAGGAAGAGACCCTCTTCAACCCGGTCGTCTATGCCGAATACGAGCAAAAGGATCCTGAAAGCCGCTTCGTCCGCTCTGTTGTCGGCCGCGCAGACTCCCCGGAAGGACCGTCCGAAACCGAGCATGAACTGGAAACCAAGCTCATCTTGGGACATGATCTCACGGATCGCTTAAACGTGGCGTTCAACTGGATAAACGAAATCAAGTTCGATAACGGCGTTTGGTCTTTCGGTTACGCGGCCGGATTGAACTACGCGCTTATCAAGGGCAGCCCGGAAGCGGAGGCAAGGGCGCCCGATCGGGACGAGCCCGCGAAGTGGGACCTCGAGAAGCTGACGCTTGGTGTCGAATTTTATGGGGGCCTTGGTGATTCAGTCCTCGGCTTGACGTTCGATCCCGACAAGACGGAGCAATACGCGGGCGTCAATCTGATGGCAGAATTCGACAACCACGTCCATGCAGGGATCGGCGGGGCCTTTGGCCTCACGAGCGACAGCGAAGATGCCATCCTTCGCCTCACCGCTGGGTATGAATTCGAATAGTATGTTTCGGCCGGTTCGTTATCTTACGCAGAAAATTTGCGTGATGTTTACTTTACCGGTGTTCCACGCGCTGGCGTTTGTGTGAGCTTGAGGAGAGACTCTGATCTCCGCGAAGACCTGCCTTGCGTTTCCCATCCTCGTGATCGCAACGCAAGATGAGTCGAAAGCGG
>DASZZA010000177.1:0-3043 GCA_035545135.1 Lacipirellulaceae bacterium
AAAATGCAGAAGGTCGACGCGAAGATTGACAAAGAGCAGGCGTCGCTCACCGGCTTATTGAAACCCGGTTGGGAAGAACGACGCGGCGAGCTAATTAAGCTGAAAAAGGAACGGCTCGATCTTGAAGCGCAGTTCGTGCCGACGATGATCACCCAGGCCGTGCTACCGCGAGAGATTCGCATCCTGCCGCGTGGCAACTGGATGGATCATTCGGGCAAGGTGGTCCGCCCTCATACACCGCACTTCTTAAAGCAGATCGACACCGGCAGTCGCCGCGCGAATCGGCTCGACCTGGCGCGTTGGCTTGTGTCGCGCGACAACCCGCTGACGGCCCGCGTGGTGGTGAATCGATTGTGGAAACGGTACTTCGGCATCGGGCTTTCCAAAATACTGATCGACATGGGTTCACGGGGCGAAGTGCCGCCGGATCAGCCTCTTCTGGATTGGCTAGCGATGGAATTCATGGACCACAATTGGGACATGAAATACATTATTCGCCTGATGGTGACATCGAGCGCGTATCGCCAGTCGTCGTTACCGCGACCAGAAGTGGATTCGATAGATCCGGATAACCGGTTGGTTGCGCGGCAATCGCGGTTTCGGTTAGAAGCGGAACAGATTCGCGACAATGCGCTGGCGGTGAGTGGCCTGTTGATAAGCAAGCTTGGCGGCGACATCGTGCGGCCATATCAACCAGCAAGGTATTATGCTCCGCTGGACTTCCCCGAGCGCGACTATACGCCGTCGACCGGCGATAACCAATTTCGGCGTGCCGTCTACGTCCATTGGCAGCGGCAGTTTTTGCACCCGTGGCTATTGGCATTCGATGCGCCCACACGCGAGGAATGCACGGCCGATCGCGCAATTTCCAGCACGCCTACGGCGGCCTTAGTACTGCTGAACGACCCGTCGTTTTTGGAGGCTGCTCGCGCTCTGGCGGCCGAGGTGATATCGAAGGCGCCGCCCGACGATGTGAAGCGAATTCATTGGGTGTGGCGGCGTGTGCTCGATCGGGATCCAAAGCCGGCGGAGACGGATGTTTTAGAGACGTTGCTGGAGAAGCACCGAAAGCAATACACGGCCGACACGAAGGCAGCCGAGGCTGTTCTATCGGTTGGCATTTCACCGCGACCAAAGAATGTGGATGCGGTCGAACTTGCGGCATGGACGTCGGTCAGTCGAGTGCTTCTGAACTTAAATGAAACGATTACGCGCAATTGACGGCGTGGTCGATGACCAAGCGCCAATGACCTGAGAGGCCGAATTGGTCACTGTGATTTGGTCGTTGGTGCTTTTATCTGATGAGGTCGGAAATGTTTGATCTCGAAACGCAACAAGAACAACTTCTTCGGCGAACGTTCTTGGGCCGCACGTCATTGGGCCTCGGGTCGGTAGCTCTCGCGGGATTGTTGCAACCGCAGCTGCTGGCCGCGGCGACCAAAATGGCCGGTCCCCTTCGTGGCCCACAACGATACCACGGCGTGGTGAATCCCCTCCACTTTCCACAGAAGGCCAAACGAGTGATCTTCCTGTGCATGGCGGGGGGGCCTTCACAGTTCGAAACATTTGATTACAAACCGAAGCTAGCCGAAATGCACGGTAAGCCCGTACCCGAGTCGCTTACCAAGGGCCAGCCAATTGCCCAATTGCAGGGCCAGAAACAGCTTTTGTGCTTCGGTCCGCAGGCGACGTATCGCCGATACGGCCAATCAGGTCAACAGATCAGCAACTTTCTGCCGCACATCGGCAGCATCGCCGACGACATCTGCATTATCCGTTCGATGCAGACGGCGCAGATCAACCACGATCCAGCGCACACGTACATGAACACGGGCACCGCCATTTCAGGCCGACCAAGCATGGGATCGTGGATAACCTACGGCCTGGGAAGCGAATCGGAGGACCTTCCGGGGTTTGTCGTGCTGCTGAGCCGGGCCGGAACGCGCGCGCCGCAGCCGGTTTCGTCGCGTCAGTGGTACAGTGGTTTTCTGCCAAGCAAGTTCCAGGGGGTGCAGCTCTACTCGACTGGCGATCCGGTGCATTACGTGAGCAATCCGCCGGGCGTCGACCGTCCGCGGGAGAATGACGTGATCAACGCGGTCAATACTCTTAATCGTATGCGCGATGCGGTCGTGAAGAATCCTGAAATCGAGACGCGGATTTCGCAGTACGAGCTGGCATTTCGGATGCAAATGAGCGTGCCCGAGTTGGTCAACATCGCGAACGAGCCGCGGCACGTGCTCAAAATGTACGGAGTCAACGGTCCGGACGGGTCCTTCGCCTACAACTGTCTGTTAGCCCGACGGCTTGCCGAACGCGGCGTACGGTTCATTCACTTGTACCACCGCGGTTGGGACCACCATGATGGGATCCGCAAACACATACCGGAATTATGCGAGTCGTCCGACCAGGCCACCGCCGCACTAATCGCCGATCTCAAGCAGCGAGGTATGCTGGATGAGACGCTCGTAATTTGGGGTGGCGAGTTCGGACGGACGCCGATGGCACAAGGCGACGTGACAAAAGCCAGGGCTGGCCGCGACCATCATATCCGAGGTTTTACCATGTGGTTGGCCGGCGGCGGCATCAAAGGCGGCGTCAGCTACGGCGAGACCGACGACTTCGGTTATTTTGCCGTGAAAGATATTGTTCCAATCCACGACCTACACGCAACGATGCTGCACCTCATGGGTATCGATCACGAGCGGCTGACATTCAGGTATCAAGGCCGCGATTTCCGATTGACCGACGTGGCTGGCAAAGTCGTGCGCGGCATTCTTGCGTAACCGATTTTGCGGCAGGATCTAGAGCCGGGCGGGGGGGACCATCGTGTTCGGTCGATTGAACTTCTATGCATACAGCCTGGTAAGAACGACGGAAGCGGCAGCTTATGCCGCGTCACCGATTCGGATCGTTGGTCCGAGCGTCCCCTCCGGCCGAGGAAGATGCTGAAAAACGGCCTTCGTCGGGTTACGGCAAACCACGGCAACCTGACGCATCTGATCTTCGTGCCGCCGCGTTCCGTCGTGATCAATCGCACCCG
>DASZZA010000178.1:0-4549 GCA_035545135.1 Lacipirellulaceae bacterium
ATATGAGCAAGTATATAGCGGCTTATCGGCGAAAGCGGGATCGGGTGGTAGCTGGGCTGCGAGAGGCTGGATACAGCGTGACGGCGCCGGGCGGGGCGTTTTATGTGTTTCCAGAGGTGCCGAAGCGCGCTGGCGATGGCACCCGCGGGACGGGAATTGAGTTTGTCGCACGTGCCATCGAGAATGAGTTGCTCGTTATTCCCGGCGGCATTTTCAGCGGGCGAGATACGCATTTCCGGATCTCATATGCGGCCAGCGATGAGACGATTGAGCGGGGGTTGGCGGTGTTGGCGGAGCTTCGGCAGACTTGAAGGCTGCCCCTCGGCGACCGATAGCTAGCATGTTCAGTCATCTGCCTTGTCGGTAGGGAGCGGCGTTCTTATACTCCTTCGCCTTGTGAGCGAACCACAAGCGGTTGGATGCCGCCGTCTTTGGCGCAATAGGGTTCGCACCCAAATCACGCATTTAGCAAGGAAGCTGACGGATGAATCGGCTGCCTCGGCAAATTAAGCGCCTCGGCCAAAATGCCCCGGAGAAGGGGACAGTGCCATTTTTGCTCCGCGGACTCCGCAAAAATTGGGACAGTCCCGGGCATTTTGGGATCGGCTCCAGATTCTTCGTCGTTGCGGTCGTTAGCGCGACGATGTCTTCGTCGTTACGCGCGCAGAACGGCGGCCGTTGGAAGGCAGCGGGTCCGAGTCCGTTGGCCACGGAGGCGAACAGTCCGAGTGCGGCACCGGCGGTGCCGCAGCGTGGTCCGGCGAGCGACATTACCCCGATTGGAAGCGCGCCGTCGCCGATTCCGCCGGGGGTCACTCACGCACAGGTCAGCAAAGGCAGCGGCACGCTCCCGCAAGATCATGGGCAAGTGTGGCGAGAGTATGATATCCGACCATATACGAACCGGGTGACCAACACGGCGCGGCCGGAACAAGCGATTGTCGATTGGATTCTGCGCGAGACGGGATACGAAGCGTGGCATTCGGATCCCGTGGGCTTGCTCAGCGCGAACCACGAAGTGCTGCGCGTTTATGGCACGCCGGAGATGCAAGCGGTGGTGGCCGATATTGCGGACCGCTACGTGAACTCGGCGGCGAGCGCGTACGCGTTTACGCTGCGAGTGGCGACAGTGGGGAATCCGAATTGGCGTGCCAAAGCGCTGACGATGATGACGCCGATCCCGGTGCAATCGCCGGGCGTGCAAGGTTGGCTGTTGGAGAAGGAAAACGCGCGGTTGTTGGTGGCGGATTTAAGCCGGCGGACCGACTATCGGGAGTACAATTCGCCGCAGCAACTGGTCAAAAACGGCGAGTCGATTGTCATTTCGACGATGCGGCCGCGGAGTTACATTCGCAACGCCGTGGCGACGCAAACGGCGTGGCCCGGCTTTCAGCCGGAAATGGGCACGATCGAGGAGGGCTTCTCGCTCGAATTCAGCCCGCTGTTGTCGCTCGATTTGGCGTCGGCCGACGCGGTGATCAAGCTGCGACTCAACCAGGTGGAGAAGATGGTGCCGGTGAAGCTCGATTTACCTTCGACGGTGGCGCCGAACCAGCGGGTGCAGGTCGACGTGCCGCAGATGACGTCGTCGAATCTGCACGAGCGGTTCCGTTGGCCGACCGACAAAGTGTTGCTGCTCTCGATGGGCGTCGTGGCGACGCCGGGACCGACGAAGGACAACCCGATTACGGATGCCGTAACGGACGCTGTTCCGATTCTGAAATCGCCGCCGCGGGCCGATGCGTTGTTGTTCATCGAGTGTGCGGGGGTAGTCGCGCCTTCGCCGGCGCCCATGACGGTGCGGGCGGCCAGCTTGCCGCAGCAGTCGTTTCAAGGGCGATACTGACGCGGGCACGGGTCGGAGTCTTTTGCGCCGGCGGATACGCCGATTGGCTTTGCCGATCGGTAATACATTCGGCCTTGCGGCCGACGCTAAAGGCGGTTCCGTGGTTGTCGGTGCTGATTCGTTTCACCGCGTATGCTATGCTGATTGCACCGATGAGTTCTGCATTACCAAACAAGCGCCGAGTTGTTATCACGGGTCTGGGGCTGATTTCGCCGCTGGGCAATACGCCCTCTGCGCTGTGGAGCGCGCTGATGGCGGGAAAGAGCGGCGTGGCGATGACATCGATCCTGCCGGTCGATCGGCAGCCTCTGAAATATGCCGCGGAGTGCCGCGAGTTTACGGGCGAGATCGACGATTTCGGGCCGCTGGAGAAGGAGCGCAAGAAGGCGATCAAGAAGGGACTCAAGGTGATGTGCCGCGAGACGCGGATGGCGGTCGCGGCCGCACAGCTTGCGATTGCGGATGCGGGTTTTTCCGAGCAAATGATGGAGCCGGAGAAGTCGGGTGTCGTGCTGGGCAGCGATTATATGCTGACGATGCCGGCCGACTACGCAGGCGGCATGAGGGCCTGCGCGCCAGAGGGTGAATTTGAATACTCCCGCTGGGGCGCCGAAGGTCTAGGCGACATGGAGCCGCTGTGGATGCTCAAGTACCTGCCGAACATGCCGGCGAGCCACATCGCGATTTTCAACGACCTGCGGGGACCAAACAATTCGCTCACGATGCGCGAGGCGGCAGGAAACCTGGCGATTGGCGAGGCGTTTCGCACAATTCAGCGCGGCCACGCGAATTTGATGGTCGCTGGGGCGACGGGGACGCGCATTTTACCTATGCAGGCGATTCACGCGTTGCAGACGGAGCAGATGGCCGCGGAGAATTGTGACCCGACCAAAGCGAGCCGACCGTTCGATAAAAACCGCACGGGGATGGTGGCCGGCGAAGGGGCCGCGATGATCGTGCTCGAGGAATTGTCGTCGGCCAAGTCGCGCGGCGCGACGATTTACGCGGAGGTGCTGGGGCTTGGCAGTGCGAATGTCGCACGCAGGGTGGGTGGTGCCCACCAAACTGCGAAAAACGATGGTGGGCCGTGCCCGCCCTCCGAGCTGCAAGGGACGTGCGATGTGGCACTCGCGCGGGCGATGAAGTCCGCGCTTCTTGATGCTTGCTGCACGCCGGGTGATGTTGGTCATATTAATGCGCACGGACTGAGCACGACGGAGCGCGATGCGGACGAAGCGCGGGCGATCCATGAAGTGTTTGACGCTCGGGCGATGGCCGTGCCCGTTGCGGCGATCAAGAGCTACTTTGGCAACTTGGGCGCGGGAAGCGCGGTGGTCGAATTGATTGCCAGTGTTCTCGCGTTGCGCGAGGGTCGATTGCCGCGCGTGCTCAACTATCAAACACGCGATCCAGCGTGTCAGCTTGCTGTGGTGGCGGAGGACGGAGTGTCGGCCGGCCGCAGCTTCTTGAATTTGAGCGTGACGCCGCAGGGGCAGGCGGCGGTGTTGTATGTGGCGGCCGTGGAGTAGTGTGAGCGCCACCTCTTGTTTCTCATGGCGATAGCGGTTGCGACCCAATGGTCGAACTGCGCATCGTTCTGGCACATGGTTGGGGTGAACGGCGAGGTTTATCGCTGCCGGGGCAAATCCGGCGGCTCAACGTAAACTCGTGTACTGCTCGTCGTGTTTTGTGAATTGGTATCGGTCGCCGGGCTTCCAGTCTGGATTTATCGCGACCTACTGGAATCAGCGTCGTCGCAATCGATATCATGTCGGAGGCAGGGCAACGTACCGGCACTCAATTTGCGACGGTTTAGCGGGCGCATCGGCCAAAGATGGTTGGCGGCTGCAGTCCGCTGTGCGGCTTGGGAGTGACCGCCATGCCGCAACGCTGGGTGGAACTGCTACCCGGCGGTGGCCAGCTGCAGGTCGTTCACGTTCGGTTTCTTCGTTGCTTGGAGCAAAATCATGACTACGCAGGAACAATTGATGGGTAATTGGAATCAGTTCAAGGGGAAGATCAAGCAGAAGTGGGGCCAGCTTTCCGACGACGAGTTGAATGAGGCGGAGGGAAATTTCGATCAGTTGGTAGGGCTGATCCAGCAGAAGACCGGTGAGACCCGTAGCTACATCGAGCGCACGCTGAGCGACCTGAGCGAACAGGCGGGGGACGTATTCACTCACATGACTGAAACCGCGCGGCAATACGCAGGTCAAGCGAGTGAAAAACTTCGCGGAGCGGCCGATCAGATCCGCGAGCGTACGCGCCACAGCTATGAAGAAGCCCAAGAAGTGCTACGCCGCCGGCCTGCCGAATCGGTTGCGGTTGCGTTCGGTACAGGGCTGGTCGTCGGCTTGCTGGTCGGTCTTGTGGCCGGAACGCGCAAGTAGCTACGGTAGCGGGCGGCGCCCGTTGTCGCAGAATTATTTCCGTCGAGGTAAGTTCAATGGCAGCGGACGACAAGTCCAGCCACAGAGGCCATCCGAATGGCCGGCATCGGGGACGCTATGCAAAGCCAGGAGGCCGCCCGCACAGGGTTGAATCGACTCGTGGTCACGCCTCGAAGCCTGAACCGGCTGGGCCGACCTCCGGCTATCGGGCGCGCGGCGCGTGGCAGGTGCGGGAAGTGGTGCGCGGGCATGAGGGGACCGCGGTGGTGGTCGCGCTCGTTGCGGGATTTGGGGTCGGTGTGTTGATCGGCGG
>DASZZA010000179.1:0-3102 GCA_035545135.1 Lacipirellulaceae bacterium
AAACTCGTTGGTGAAGGAAGTGTTAATCGCCGCCGCCCAAAGTGCGGCAGATGCCCAAAGTTGCGGATGCGCATGCTTAGCGTTCAGGCAGGCATTCGCTATTCGTCTTTCCCGAGCGTCTTAGCGGGAGAAATGGCAGGCGACAGTAACTCTTGCCGCAATAATACGTTACAGCTTCCGCACGAGGTAACGTTTTGGCGGACGCCGCGACTGGCACAGCCATTGCTTTCAATGCCAATAACGTGCGACACAGAAGTCGCAACCAATGATCCAACCGAATGCCCACAACGGCTTGGGCGGGTTTTCCGCCTGGCCCGCCCAAGCCCGGGCATTTTCTTCCCTTGGGGAGGAAGACCCACCCGCAAATGCAAAGTCGTGCGTCAGGGATTGTGGAGCGAGAAGGCAAACCATTATCCGTCCAACCGAATGCCCGCAATGGCTCGAGCGACCTTTTCCGCCTGGGGTCGCCGGGCCAGGGCATTCTTTTTTTGCGCACGTACTTCGGGACGTACGCGGTTTGGCGGCCGTTGGTGCCAGAAGGATGCCCCAATGGCTTGGGTGGATTCTCCGCCTTTAGTCCGCCCAAGCCGGGGCGTCTCAATGTGGATGCAGGATGGTGGATGCAGGGAAAAGGACTCTACGTTCGAACCCGTATCGACTAAAATGCGCGTTCAAACGTCGCAACGTATTTCCTGCTCCCAACATCACGCATCCTGCATCCTTCTGATGAAACTCATCATCGCCATCATTCAGCCCAGCAAGCTTGAAGACGTCAAAAAGGCTCTTTCGGAGGTCGAGGTCGTGCGGCTGACGATCATGGATTGCCAGGGCTTTGGTCGGCAAAAAGGGCAGGCTGAGGTGCTCTACAAGCGAAGCGAGTTCACGGTAAACTTGCTCCGCAAGGTGCAGCTCATGATCGCAGTGAATGAGAGTTTCGTCGAGCCGACGATCAACGCCATCATCAAGGGCGGCCGCACCGGGCCCACCGGCGAAATCGGCGACGGCAAAATCTTTGTTCTGCCGTTGGAAGATTGCATTCGCATCCGCACCGGCGAACGCGGGGGTGATGCAATTTAGAGATTTCGTGCGTCGTCAATTTGTCTATTACAACAATTGACTGCTTTTACAAGTCGACAAATGGCGAGCGTCAACGCGCTCGCTCGGCCACACGAAGCTGACCACGGGCTTGAGAGATTTGCCGGTCGCGGATGGCGATTTCTTCGGGGCCGGAGGCAGGGCGGGAGATTGCCGTGCGAAGCTGTTCCAGCGCCGATTCGCGATTGACTTTTTCCGCGGGTACGGCTCGATTTGTGAGGACGGACACCACGTTATCCGCGACTTGAACGAAACCGGCATCGACATAAAAACGGCGAGTTTCCTGTCCGCTGCGCACTCGCAGCTCGCCGAAGCCGAGTCGGCCGATGACCGGTGCTCTTCCCGGCGCAACCCCCGCTTCGCCATCGAACAGTGGCAGTGCGACGAAATCGGCGTGTGTGTCGAGCACGGTCGTCTCGGGAGTGACGACGATGCACTTGAGCGCACCGGGCAAAGTTGAATGAGTATCGGCCATGGATGTTCAAACGGCGAATGACGAATAATGGATGCTCATTCGTTATTTCTTTTGCGACTTCTTCCACTGTTCTTCGGCTTGCTCGATTGCACCGACGTACATGAACGCGTCTTCCGGCAAGTGGTCCCATTTGCCTTCGCAGATTTCTTCGAAGCTGCGGATGGTTTCGCCGATGGGCGTGATCTCGCCCTTTTTTCCGGTGAAAACTTCCGCCACGAGGAACGGCTGAGACAAAAATCGCTCGATCCGCCGGGCCCGCTGCACCACGAGCTTGTCGTCGTCGGAAAGTTCTTCGACGCCGAGGATCGCGATGATGTCCTGCAACTCGCGGTAACGTTGTAAAATGGTTTGCACGCGACGGGCCACATTAAAATGCCGCTGGCCGACGTATTGTGGATCGAGCAGCCGGCTGTTGGAAGCGAGTGGGTCGACAGCCGGGTAAATACCTTTTTCGGAAATCGACCGCTCCAGATAGACAAACGCATCGAGTTGAGCGAAAGCGGTAGCCGGGGCCGGATCGGTCGGATCGTCGGCCGGCACGTAAACCGCTTGGATCGAAGTGACGGCCCCACGGTTTGTGGAAGCGATTCGCTCCTGTAGCGCGCCCATTTCGGTGGCGAGCGTCGGCTGGTAACCCACGGCGGAAGGCATTCGGCCCAAAAGCGCCGAGACTTCGCTGCCAGCCTGTGAAAAACGGAAGATGTTGTCGATGAAGAGCAGAGTATCGGTGCCGGTTTTGTCGCGGAAATATTCGGCCATGGTCAGTGCCGAAAGCGCGACGCGCAACCGGGCTCCGGGCGGCTCGTTCATCTGGCCGAACACCATGCACGTTTGATCGATAACGCTGCGGCCGGTGTCGCCGATCTTTGCTTCCTGCATTTCGAGCCACAAGCTGGTGCCTTCGCGCGTGCGTTCGCCGACACCGGCGAACACGCTAAAACCGCCGTGCGCCGACGCAATACGGGCAATCAGCTCGGTGAGAATTACCGTCTTCCCCAGCCCGGCGCCGCCGAACAGTCCCGCTTTACCGCCGCGGATGAACGGCGTCAGCAGGTCGATGACCTTGATGCCGGTTTCGAAGATCTCGGTTTTTGTTGACAGGTCGCGAAGCGACGGTGGCTCGCGGTGGATGGGCCAATATTCGTCGGCATCAACCGGTCCGCGGCCATCGACCGCGTCGCCCGTGATATTAAATACGCGACCGAGCGTTGCCGTGCCGACAGGTACTTTCACCGGTTCACCCGTGTCAAGACAATCCTGACCACGCACCAGTCCGTCGGTGCTGCCGAGGGCAACGCATCGCACCCGGCCGCCGCCCAAGTGCTGCTGCACTTCGCCGGTGAGGTTGATTTTTACGCCCTTGTGGTCCGAAACGATCTTCACGGCGTTGTAAATTGCCGGCAATTGGGCTTCTTCGAACTCGACGTCGAACGTCGAGCCGATGACTTGAGTGATGCGGCCAATGTTATCGGTTTTTGTAGCGGTTGCGGTGGACATGGCGAGGGATCAGGGGTCGGGGGTTTAGCGTCGGC
>DASZZA010000180.1:0-4158 GCA_035545135.1 Lacipirellulaceae bacterium
ACATGCGATCGTGGCCGCCGCTCGTCACGTGGACAGCGGGCTTCGCGCTCGCTGCACTGGCCGCACTTGTGAAAGGTCCACAAGCGCCCGTTTACTTTGTAGCCATTACAAGCGTTTACCTGGTGTGGCGGCGCGACTGGCGTTTTTTATTCCGTTGGCAAGCTGCAGCAGGTGCAGCCGCGTTCGTGCTGATAATCGCTCTTTGGCAAATCCCGTTTTACATGAAGGCAGGATGGGACGCGACCGTCGCAACGTGGTCCGGCCTCGCCGCCGACCGCATCCACCTGCGCGGCGTTCTGTCGCACGTCTTTACGTATCCGGTTGAAACATTCGTGTGCCTGTTGCCCTGGTCGCCGATATTGGTCGCACTCGCAAGCCGCGAGACGCGCGCCCTGCTACTCCCTCTCCCCATCGGACAGGGCCGGGGTGAGGCAGTTTTGTCGCAAAGCAATGTCCCCTCACCCTGCCCTCTCCCAGCGGGAGAGGGTATTGGGAAAGCAACAACATTTCTGTTCACGGCCATGCTTATTGCCTACCCGACCGTTTGGCTGGCGGCCGGCGCGCGTGGACGTTATTTTATGCCGCTTTATCCGCTCGTTGCGGTGCTCGTGGGCCTCGTCATCGAGCGCTGCTCTGCCGCGTCCCGCGGCACTTATCCGCGTCGCGCTTGGCACCAATTCTTATTGCTCTGGGGCACGTTCATCGGTATGTGCGGCCTGTTGCTCGCAGGGGCAACTCTCTTCACCGCTGACTTATCCGCGCGGCTCTATCAACCGCGCTGGTTCGGTCTCGCATTCGCCGCCATTGCGTTCGGCGCCGTGTACCTGCTCTGGAGCGCGTTTCGGCGCCCGAACCGATTCGCGCCGCTGATGGGCGTTTCGGCGATCGCCATCATTGCGGCGTTGGGCGTCGCCGGATTCATGATGAATATAAACGTTGCTCGCTGGAACAATCCGACAACGGCCGTCGCGGAGCTAAAAAACCAATTGCCGCCCCGAACCAAACTCGTAAGCTTCAGCCCGATCGAACATCGGTTTGCATACTATTTCGGCGACCCCATTGCCGAGCTCATTTGGCCCCGAACGATGGCTGAACTTCCGCCGGACATCAACTACTTTTGCTTTATGCGCCAACCCGGCGACACCGCCGCGGCGCGCAAGAGTGGCCGCGGCAGGACCGAATACACAACGCCCGGCACGCTCCCGTTCGCTTGGAAAGAGCTCATGTCCATCTGCGTTGAACGCCAGACCTACGGCGATCAGCGAACCGTCGTCCTCGGCCGCGTCGTGCGCCCCTTGCGAGCGACCGTTTCCGACGTGACAAAGCCGCAATTTCGCAGGGCGGACACCGTTCGCCAATCAATTGTGCGCTAATGTCTGGTGGGCGGTGTCCAACCTACCGCGCGCTAGTGCCTTGGACACAGCTTCGTACACCATCTCCACCGACAACTCGCGCATACACCGGTGATGCACCAGAGGGCATGTGCGCTCCATGCAAGGCTGACATTCGAGCGACAGCGAGACACAACTCTCGGCCGGGTAGTGCGTCTCCGTACGTCGCGGGTCGGTGGGTCCAAAGAGCGTCACGACCGGTCGACCGAACGCGATCCCAAAGTATCGCGGTCCACTGTCGGTCGTCACCAACATTCGTGAGCGTCGCATGCACGCTTTCGTCAGACCAACCGGAAGCTGCGGCACGCCGGCCAGGCTCACGACGCGCGAGTGCTTCGCCTTCGAAGCGATTTCCCCTGCAATGTCGCGCTCTGCGGGCCCGCAGTTCACCAGGACCCAATACGTATCGTTCGCAACAATCCGCCGGGCGAGTTCGGCGAAGTACTCCGACGGCCATTGTTTCGCCGACCCGTATGCAGCGCCCGAATTCAGGACGACGACTCGCTCGCCCGCGGGCAAACCCAACCGGCGCCAAACATCGTCGGCCGCTTGTTCGTCGGCCGGTGTCGTCGCCAGTTCGAGCCTCGGCGACGAGGGCTTATATCCGGCAGCTTGAGCCAGATGCAAGTATCCTTCGATCGTCGGCAACAGCCCGCCGTCCTCAGCACGCAATGGTGTAATCGCCGTGCTTACTAGCCACGCGCGCGCCTGACCCCGATAACCGATTCGCTCTCGCGCGCCGCTTCGCCAGGCGATCCAGGCCGTGCGCAGCGAATTGGTCAACAGGATGATGCGATCAAGTTTTGCCTCTCGGAGCAATCGATAAACGTCGTGGCTTGCCGCCTTCCATCGTCGTGACGGCTTCTCGTAGAGGATTCGCTGGTCGAACCAGTTCGTGCCCGCAAGGACCTCGGCGACGTACGGCCGCATAATGCCGATCAGCATGCCGTCCTCGCCGAGTGCGTTGCGCATCGTCCGCAGTGCCGGCGTGGCCATCACGACATCGCCCACCCAGTTCGGTAGAAAGACGCCCAAGCGCATGGGGAGGATGCCGGTTGCCGGGAGCGGGGGAGTAACAACGGACGGCGCAGATGTTACCACGCACCGAGCGATCCCTCCTAGTTCAACTCCAGGGGCTATTGAAAAGTCGAAGGTGCGCTGAATAGCCGGCGAGCTACGTCTCGCCGGATGAGCGAAAATCCCCGTGTGTTTCCGCCGAGATGCAGCTCGCCGGCTATCGTCAAATACTTCCTGCATTCAAATTTTCAGCAGCTCTGAGTGCAACCCGCTGCAAGTTGCTCTCTAAATATCATCGGTTAAACTCAACGTCTTGGAAATGTCCGGTCGGCGCGGCAATTCGCGCCTTACACCATTCCGCAGCCGAGTGCCTGCTATGCGTTCGCTACTGCTTTCCCTCATCGTTGCATGCCTCGCTGTTTCTTCGACGACGATCGCGGCAGACAGCTCGCAACCGATTCACGTCACCATCGACGCTGCGAAAACCGGTGCGCCGATCAATCCATTCATCTACGGTCAGTTCATCGAACATCTGGGCCGCTGCATCTACGGCGGCATCTGGGCCGAGATGCTCGAGGACCGCAAGTTCTACTTTCCAATCACGGATAAGTATGACCCTTATCGCGGATTAAACGACACAAAGTTCCCCGTGATCGCCGCATCGCCGTGGGAAGTGCTCGGACCTGCAGGTTCCGTGACGATGGTGAAGAAGAATGCGTTCGCGGGGGAGCAATCGGCAGAAATCGCCGCGGGCAGCGGCATTCGCCAGAACGACTTGGGCCTCGTAGCCGGCAAAAAATATGTCGGTTATGTTTGGGCCCGCGCACCTCACGCTGCATCGTTCCTGACAATCCACTTCAATTGGCGTTCGAGCGAGTCGCTCACTACCGTCCCACTGCCCGAAGCGGCCCGAAACGACTATCAGAAAGTCCCCTTCAAGTTCACCGCGAAAGACAACACTGACAAGGGTTCGCTGTCTATTGAAGCCTCTGCAGCGCCCCTGGTTATCGGCGCCATTTCGCTCATGCCCGCCGATAACGTGCACGGCTTCCGCGCCGATACCCTCGCTCTGCTGAAGCAACTCCACGGCACGATTTACCGCTGGCCAGGCGGCAACTTCGTGAGCGGCTACGATTGGCGCGATGGCATCGGTCCGCGCGATCGCCGGCCTACGCGCAAGAATCCCGCCTGGAGCGGCATCGACTCGAACGACGTCGGCCTCGATGAATTCCTCGACCTGTGCCACCAGATCGATGCCGAGCCGCTGATCGCCGTCAACACCGGATTTGGCGACGATTACTCGGCCGCGCAGGAAGTCGAGTACACAAACGGTTCGAAAGTAACCATCGGCGGCTCATGGCGCGTCAAGTACGGTCATGCGGAGCCGTACGCCGTCAAGTATTGGTGCGTCGGCAACGAAATGTGGGGACCCTGGCAACTCGGCCACATGGAGTTCAATCAATACGCGCTCAAACATGAACGCTTCGTTCGCGCGATGCGCAAAGTTGATCCGGATATTCTTCTCGTCGGCTCGGGCGATCTTGGCACGAAAGTCACGCTGAACGATGGGAAAGAGAAACACGAAATGAGCTGGTCCGAAGGCTTGTTGCGCCGCTGCGGAGATGCGATGGACTTTATTTCCGAGCACTTCTACGAAGGCAGAACTCCCTGGGGCGGAAAAACGCCCGATGACTTGCCCGTGTACGTCGCCCTGCTCAAAAACGAAATTCACAAGAAAGCCCGCAAGCAC
>DASZZA010000181.1:0-3807 GCA_035545135.1 Lacipirellulaceae bacterium
TACGCCAACTCGTCCTCGAGCACGACAACTGGGTCTCGTCCATGGATATCTCACCCGATGGCGCTCGCGCCCTCACCGCTTGCGACGACGGCGTCGTGCGCCTCTGGCGATTGGCCGACGCTACGCAGCTTGCCGCTGTCAAATCGCCGGGCCAGCCGTTCAATTCCGTCGGCTTTTCGCCCGATGGCAGCACGGCAATCCTCACTTCGTCCGAAGACAAACGCGTGTGGCTCTGGGACCTCTCCGTGCAAACCGCGATTAAAAATCCGCAGACGAAAGCCGCCATAAGCAACCAATCGGACACGACGCTTCGGCCGTTCCTCGACTTCAACCAATTCGGCGGCGAAGTTTGGGCTTCGATGTTCGCCCCCGATGGCCGCCACGTGCTTACCATCGGCGGCAACGACGCACAGTTGTGGAACCTCGAGTCGCGCCGACCAGTGATGCGTTACAGCCCACACGGCGCCGTTGCCTCCGCGGCAATCTCACCCGACGGCCGTCTAGTCGCCACCGGCAGTTGGGACCATTCAGCCAAGATCTGGAACGCCGCGACCGGCCACGCAATTCGCAAACTCGAAGGCGGTCACACCGGCTACATCAACTCGGTCGAATTCTCCTCGGATGGCCGCGAGCTGCTGACGGCCAGCGACGATGGCACAGCGCGCCTTTGGAATGTCGAAACCGGCAAGCCAACCGGCGTTGTGTTCGGCGGTCACACGGCCCGATTGCTGTCCGCCACCTTCTCGCCCGACGGCACTCGCGTGCTCACTGCAAGCGCCGATAAGACTGCGAGAATTTGGGACCGCCACACCGGCAAGTTACTGCTCCCTCCACTCAAGGGACACGAATGGGCCGTGCTTTGCGCAAAGTTCTCTGCAGACGGGAAGCGAATCATTACAGGCAGTCAGGACGCCACGGCCAAAATCTGGGACGCCGCCACCGGCAAAGAGATACGCACTTTGCGCGGCCACACAGCCGCTGTCTCGTGCGTCGCTTTCTCGCCCGATGGTACCCGCGCCCTTACCGGCGGCCAGGACAACACCGCTAAATTGTGGGATGCCGACACGGGCAAAGAAATTCTCTCGCTCCCCGGTCATACGCAGGAAGTTACCTCCGTGTGCTTCTCGCCCGATGGCCGCAACGTGCTCACCTCCAGCCGCGATGGAACCGCCATCATCTGGCTCGCAAAGGACTGGCGAACAGTCGGACGTAATGTTGCTGACGCCATTCGACAACCCTAGCACCAGTCGCCGCACTACGCTGCTTTCTCGCGGCGCCGATGCCCGATGGTGTCCGTGGCTCGCTTTAAGTTGCCCTTGCTAAATGTCGTTGCAGCAGAAACCGATAGCGGACTGCGGACGAATTTCCAGCACTGCTAGCTCGCGCGTTTTTCCACGCAATTGCGCCAATCCTCAAGGACCATACAACCGACTCCCGATAGAGGATGGTGGCGTAGTAGCGTTCCGTTTGCAGCGACTGCGCCTCGGCTGATTTTACCGCCGCCGGCTCGATTGCGAGTTTTTGAAAATTCGCATCACAATGCTAAGAATGAGATCGCGCGTCGATGACTAATGCGACTCGCAGTTCGAACACGGATGCAAACCGGGAGCTCGCTGGCGCCGCGGCCTGGCCCGTCCTCGCGCGGTTGCCCGAACTCTCGGACGATCCGTCGGCCGGGCAGCAAACGAGGCAGTCGACGTCCGGTGCACTGGCATATCGATTCGATCCCCCGCAACTCTCCGGTGCTGCACTCAACGCGTCCGCGTCCGACCTAGCAACGGTACGAGTGCCGCAATCCAACTTCCCCCGTCAGCCGCACGCATTCGATCGGAGACGTTCGCCGGCTACGCGCGGACTTCCCCGGCGCGAATCTTCGATTCTACCACGTAACAACCCGTTTTCGATGCCGCGTACCCGTCTTGCCGATTCGGTGGCGCCGGTGATCCGTTTCCTGACGCTCGTCGCCCTCTTTACGGCTGCCGGGATCTGGATCCAGATGATGGGCCGGCATATGTCGCCACCGAAAGACCCGATGGAGATGCCGAGAACCGCCCAGGAACCCGCCATGCCTCCAGTTAGCATGGGTCTCGACCAGCACGCCGCGCCTGCGCCGACTTCCGCCGGCCCGCTGGATTCTTCGCGGAAAACGGGTGCCCGTGTCGGACGAGCCGGCAGCGACGACTTTTCGACCGTCGAACAATCGCTGATGGCGGCGCCGCTTGCGACTGGTCCCACCAACATGCCGCCTCACTTTCTGGTAATAAGCGGCAATCAGTTGCCACGCGTGCAAACCACCGACCCAAAACCGGCCCGGGTCGAGGGCGACATGGCTCGCGATCAAGTTTCGGAGCTGAAAAGCGATTCCGATGAACCACCGGCCGTCGCTCAGCGACCCGGTTTCCTCAGTGAGATTCCCACCCGCTAGGCCCGCCATGTCAACGACCAATCGTGCGTTTATCAAGGCATACCGTCAGGACGCGCCCGAAGACTCGCCTCGCGGCGACGGGTCGTCGACTATCCGCAACCAAGCCGCCACGCCAATCCGGGAAGCTGCCGTTCGTACCAGCACGACCGTCGGCAGTCCGGCGCGCTCGAACTTCGGCCCACAACCGAGCGGCCAGAAGCGACCGCTGTCGTCGTACATCGCCCGTCCACATTCATCTGACACGACCTCTCACCACGACAGTGTTGATTTCCTGCACCCGGGCACCACGATCGCTTCACTGCAATGGCCGAAAATTTGCCGGACGTTGTGCGCCGATGTAGGTCCGCAACTCGATCGATTGGCCAATTCGCTGCGGGCGCATGCCGACGCCGGCCGCTCGCTCATCGGCATCATGGGCCTATTCCCACGCGTTGGAGCAACGACCGCCGCCCTGTGCCTCGCAATGCGAGCGGCTCGCCACGCTCGTCGTATCATCCTGGTGGATGGAAACTTCTGCCACCCCCGAATTGCCTCGTGGCTCGATGCCGAACCGACCGTCGGCTGGGACGAAGTTCTTCGGCACGCTGCGCCCCTCGCCGATGCGCTCATTCGTGCCAACGACGACAATCTCGACGTACTTGCCCTCGGCCCGAAGGCTGCCAAAAATCCCCAAACATTGGCAGCCAGTCTTCAGGCCGCCGGGAACGCGGGTGTCCTCCGGCACGCGTACGACCTGGTGCTCATCGATATCGGCCCGTTTTTTGACCCCGACACGCAGCCGGTTGTGCTCGATCTCGTGCGGAATCTGGGCATCGACTGCGTCGCCGCCGTTACCGGACCGCAACCAGCCGATCCGCGCGATCTGGCCACGATTGTTGAATATCTCGAACCGCTTGGCTGCCAACTTTTGGGCACGATCGAAAACCGCGTGGCCAACAAGCAGTCGCTGTAATTCCAGTAGATCTCACGCAAAGTAGATCTCACGCAAGGCGCGGAGGTGCAAAGACAGAGACGCGAACGGCGACAAAGAGTCTGTTTTTGTGAACAGGAGACAAAGGAGGATGCGGAGCGCGTTTCTAACACCCCTGTCCTCCCCTAGCTCCTGGTCCGACTGTCGCTCTTTTTATTGTTCGTTGCGACTTCGCTTCTTTGCGTGAGGTTCTATTTGCTCGACAACAAATCGCACTGACACATGTATCTCAACTATTGGCAACTTGCATCGAAACCGTTCGAGCCGAGTGCGGATAACAAAACTTTCTTTCCGTGCGAAACGCACGAAGCCGCGCTACTAAAGCTGCGCTATGCGGTGGATAGTCGTCGCGGCGCGGTACTGTTGGCCGGGCCGGCGGGCGTCGGCAAAACCGCCGTCGTGCGCCGCTTCT
>DASZZA010000182.1:0-2242 GCA_035545135.1 Lacipirellulaceae bacterium
AGAATCCGCTTGGTGCTGCGATAATTCCGCTCCAGCCGCACGATTTTCACATTCGGATAGTCGTGCTCGAACTCCAAGATGTTGTTTAGATCGGCCCCGCGCCAGCCGTAAATCGATTGATCCGGATCGCCCGTCACTGCGAGGTTCGGATAATCCGTGGAAAGCGCCCGCAGGATCACGTACTGCGCGCGGTTCGTATCCTGGTACTCGTCGACAAGCACGTAGCGATACCGCTCATCAAGCACGCTGCGAATTTCCGCGTGGTCATAAAGCAACTGAGCCACATGCAACAGGAGGTCGTCGAAGTCGACCGCGGACGAAGCCAAAAGCCGCTCCTGATACGCCGGATATACTTCTGCAACGACGCGACCCAACATGCTGCCTGAGCGCGGCTCGTAACGATCGGCCGTGATGAGCTTATTCTTGGCGGCGCTGATCGCGTCGGCCAGCCGCTCCGGAGAATAGTTCAGCGTATTGATTTCCCTCGCCTCGATCACCCGCTTGATCGTTTGCCGCGAGTCGCTCGTATCATAGATCGTAAAGTTCGGCTCCAAACCGACGTAGCCCGCATACTGGCGCAACAACATCGCACCAAAGCGATGAAACGTGCTCAACCAAACGCCTCGCCGCCCCCCTCCCCACTCCGAGAACGAACCAAGGGAAGGGGCACCGTACGGCACCAACTCGGCCACCCGCCGTTGCATCTCGTCGGCCGCCTTGTTGGTGAACGTGAGCGCCAGGATTTGCGTGGGCGGCACACCGTTTTCGATCAAGTACGCAATGCGATGGGTAATGACGCGCGTCTTGCCGCTGCCCGGCCCCGCCAGAACCAATAGCGGCCCGTCGCGATGTGTCACCGCTTCGCGCTGCGGCTCGGTCAAGTTTTGGAGCAGTCGTTCCACCTCAGGCCCACCTCGATTAATGCACAAGACACATACACCACATCATTCCGCATCCCCATCCGAACGTACACCCCCGCCTTAGAAGTTCGCCGCCAACTGCGACGCCCAGCCATGTAATGCCCCGGCATACGATGCTAGCAACGCGTTTCATTTGTGCACCTTTTTAAGGAGAATTCGTTCGCAACCTGTTGGAAACTTGGTATACTTCGCTCGACGTTGCGGCGGTTACCGCATATCGATCGCCGCTTTCCAAATAGATCCAATCAAGGGAGGGAGCCCACATGACACGCATCCCGCTGAACCGCGCGTACGAGTACTCGCAAGATCTAAAGGAAAAGTTGCAGATGAGCACCGCCGAAATCGGCCTCGCGGTGCGAACCACCAACTGCCTCGAAGAGCGCGGCGTCTTCACGGTCGATGACCTGCTCAACTGCCGCCGCGAGGACCTGCTCAGCATCTCGAATTTCGGCGAGAAGACGCTGGAAGAAGTCTACAAAGCTCTGGAAGGCATCGGCTTCTTTCGCCCCGGCCGCGAGCCCGCCCCGGTAACTTAGCTGCATTATGCAGGTGCTAGCTTCGTGTCTTATCCAGGGCCGTTTACGGTCCTTGTTGTTCTTTGATAGGCCCGTCGTTTACGACGGGTTCACAGAGCTGAGCAATTGGCCGAGAGCCCTGTTCACAGGGCTTCTCGCTGATGTGGATTAAGCCGTTGCATCGAAAAGTCCCATGAATGGGACTCCAAGATTCACACGTTGGAGATGTTCGTTACCCGCCATCAATGGCGGGCTTAATATCGCTGGCGCGAAAAAGGCCGTGAACGGCCTTAGTTCCATCGGAATCGATCCCCATCTGCCGACCTCCACCCGATAGTACCTGCATAATCCTGACTTAGCTGCGGGGCGTGCCCCGCGCGCCGAACAAGTTCAACCGCTAATTTCCCGCTGTGGCACTTGTTCGTTTGTGCGACAATACAATACGGATGCGCCGCTCCCCTTTTCACAGCGGCGACTCAATCCGATTGGTTCTTCGCGCATCGAAGCCCGCCATGCCACCCCGCCCGCGACTGTTCGTCAAAAAACGTGGCACTCGCCGCACCGGATCGCGCTGGGCCGGCGAGGTCACCGAAGGCTTGCTGTTCGCCGGCTTGATGACGGTCGGCGCGTACGGCTTGTACTGGCTCATCGATCGCGTAACGAACGCGACGGGCGCCGGATGGTGGCCGTGGTTCGCGATGCTCATTCCCATTGCCGTATTCATTTACGGCGCCGCCGGTTTGATTGGCCTCATTTGGCAGCGCGTCGCATCGAGCGAGCGCCGCGCCGCCGCCGTTCGCAAGGCGA
>DASZZA010000183.1:0-9471 GCA_035545135.1 Lacipirellulaceae bacterium
CGACCCTTCATCCGCTAGTGGTGGCGGCCGGACAGGGGCTTTTCTCGGTGCTAGGGCTGTTGGCATGCCAGCGGGACGAATCGCTGGCTCGTTAGCAGCCTGGCAAAATGTAGCCGAGGCCTATTGACGCCGGATTTCTCGTAGAAATGCCGGCCTCAGAGAGGCCAGCAACAGCTTCCAGTGGACATTTACCGCGTGCAGCCGGCCCGCAAGCAACGCTCTCGCCACCATTTTCGGCCATAACGCAGAAAATTCGGCATCCGCCAATTTTTTTGCACGGTTCCGCGCACGATCGGGCACTAATATCAGTGTGGTCGGGAAATATCCGTGCCCATTGAAGAACTGCAAATCCTAAAAGGCCATTCATGCGATTAACACTTCGCACCTTGCTAGCGTACTTGGACGACGTTCTCGATCCGGCCGACAAGGAAGAGCTGGCTCGAAAAATCGAGTCGAGCGACTTTGCGGAAGATCTGGTGCACCGCACGCGTGACACCGTGCGCCGTTTGCGCCTCAGTGCGCCGCAGGTAATCGGTAGCGGCATCGGTTTGGATCCCAATTCAGTTGCCGAATATTTGGATAATGTGATGGCGCCGGATGCGGTGGGCGACTTCGAGCGGATTTGTCTGGAATCGGACGTGCACCTGGCCGAAGCGGCCGCTTGCCATCACGTGCTGACCATGATCCTTGGGCAGCCAGCCGACGTGGACCCGCTTGCGCGGCAGCGGATGTACACGATCGCAACCGAGGCGGGAGAACGGAAAATACTACGCGTCGAGCCTGCGCACGTGACGACGGAACAAATAGTGGCCGCCGCCGCGGTTGGTCGCCCAGCCACAATGCCCGCGACGATCGTGCAGGAGCCACATAAGGTTCAGATACCAGAGTACCTGCGCGCCGGCGGATGGCGGCGGTCGTGGGGCGCGATGGCGACCATTGCAGCCGTCGTAATTATCGGCATCGCCGTTTTGGTGGGAACCGGATGGCGAAATTGGTTTGGAACCGAACAACCGGTGGCGAAAGGTTCGCCGTCCGCACCCGCTAACGAAAACGAAACTCCGATTGCACCGACCGGTGTGGAATCAGCGACGTCGAAATCTCAGACTGATTCCGTTGCCACGACGAGTACACCGGCATTGCCGGCAGCACCCGTGGTTTCGCCGCCACAAAAAATAAATCCCGATACTTTAGCCTCAACTCCATCACGGCCGACGACGACTCCGGACGAGCCCGACCGCTACGCCATTCCAAACGCGGCGACAAATACTGCGTCGACGGCAAACACTGCTCCCCAAACGCCAGCGCCAAGTGGAACGACGACGATTCCTCCGCCAGTCGTTCGAGTGAACGCAAACGCTGGAGCGCCGGGAAATACCACCGGGAACGTCCCACCGGCGCCAGCCGGGCCAATGCCCAGCAACACCGTGTCAAATGTCCCGCCCTCGCCGGCGGGTCCTATACCTGGTACGGTCTCGAATCAACCGCCGCTGCCGCCGCAGCCGAGTGCAGATGCCTCGCCCTCCACGGCTACTCCAAGTACCAGCGCTCCAAGTCCAACGACCATTGCAGCGAGCGAAGGGACGGCGCTTCCCGTGGCCGCCGCGAATGTCATGAAAACGGGCGGGAAGCCACAACTCCCGGCCGGTCCGGTCGAGTTGGGCACGTACATGGGCGGCAAGACAGTGTTGTTACGGCACGACGGTAAATCGGACGCCTGGTTCCGTATCGAGCCGCGGGCAGCGATAACGGTCGGCGAACGTTTGCTGGCGCTGCCAGAATTTCGGCCAAAGATTGCGCTCGTTTCAGGAATGAATCTGGACATTTCGGGCGGCACGCAAGTTGTAATGGTCGGCGGGAGTAAGCCCATCTTGGCAGCGTCGCCAGACGCTGGAACGGCTGCCGAGATTCCGGAAGTGGAAATTGTTTACGGTCGTATCGTGTTCGTTAATTCAGCCCAGGGCGATGGTCGGGTGCGATTGAAGGTCGGACCCCATGTCGGAGAAGCGAAACTGGCGCGCAATACCACGTTTGCGGTCGAGGTTGAGCGGCAATATGTGCCGGGACAGGATCCACGGAAAACGCCATCCCCGATCGAATGCCGACTGTTTGCGCCCGATGGCGGTGTCGTTTGGAAAGACGCGGCAGGGTCCAAAATTGCCGAAAAGGCTTCTCGTTGGACCCTGGGCGAGAAGGGTGCGACTTCCCCCGTTGCCGATCCATCGCCTCCGGACTGGATTTATAACGAGCCGATCGGTCAGTTGAGCGAGCAAAAATATGGTGCGCCAAAGATCGAAAGCACCTTGGTATCCAACATTCCGGCGGAAACCCAGTTGTTGGAATTGTTCCAAAGCAGCAAACAACAAGAAGTGAAGTCGTTGGTCACGCGGAGCTGCATTAATGTCGGACAGTTCGTGCCATTCGTCGAAGCGCTGCGTGACTCGGAGCAAAAATGGAGTTGGAAATCACACATCAGCGCACTGCGCGCCGCGATGGCACTCAGTCCGGACTCCGCAAACAAGGTTTGGCAAACTTTGGTCGATCAGCGCGGCCGGCCGGCGGCTACCGACTTGTACGAAATGTTATGCGGATACACGGCCGATGAGGTTGGTCGTACTCCGGAGCAGATGAAAACAGGCGCGGTCGCCAAGTTGATCGATTGGTTGGAAAACGACAGTCTCGACTACCGGGTGTTGGCGTGGAACGACCTGCGGGAAGTCACAGGTAAGCAATTGCTGTCGAATCCAGCGGATACCCTTTCGACTCGAACGAGAGCTATCCGCGCCTGGCGGGAGCGTTTGGAGAAGGGCGACCTGAAGCCGGTTTCACCGACACAGTAGAACAGCCGGGATAAAGAGAAAGAGATACCTGAGGGTACGATGCCGCGTGAAACTGCGTATCTCTCCTTTTCCCACTCTCCCTATCTCCATCCTCGCTCCAAAACCTTCGGGAAAGAATCCCGTTTGTCTGGCCGAGGGAAAGGGGCTAGAATAAGCGGTTTGTAGTGACCGGCGTAAGCTTTGACCGTAGGTACGGTCGTTCAATAGACGACGGGGATCGATTGGTGCAGATACAAATCTCTACCCGACACGGCCAGTTGAGCGACGCTTCGCAACAGAAGATCGCTGCAAAGGCTGAAAAATTGCTGAGAATCTTTGAGCGGCTAACGGCAATCGAAGTGATTATCGACTTGACCGACGAAAACACGCCGCGAGTCGATTTAAAAGTGTCGGCTGAACACAAACACGATTTTGTGGCACACGACCAATCAGAGAACCTTATGGGTTCGGTGGACACGGTCGTCCATCGGTTGGAACAGCAACTTCGCAAGTACAAAGAAAAGGTGCAGGAGCGGCATCGCGACAAAGAACCGCGACGCCGGGAAATCGAAGCGGAATAAATGATTAGTGGCGGTCGCCGTTTGCTCCACGGCCTCGGCGATCATCATCTGACGCTTCGAACTTGATTTTGACGGTTGATCTTTGACAAGCAGGATTTTTGATGGAACGGCTGTGTCGTTGCACTTTTCAGTCGCGTGCTTTTTGCCGAACCGCCGCTCCGCAGATCATTAAACACTTAACTGTACAGGCATCATCCATACTCGGTTGACGAGGCGCATAACTGATGAAGTTTTCCGATTTTATTTGTCGCGAGGCGATCCGAACGAATCTGGAGGCCACTGAAAAGCAAGCAGTGATTCGAGCGATGGCCACCTCGCTGGAAGAAGCAAAGAAAATCAACGCAAAGGATTACGAGAGCATCGTAGAAGCCATCTTGAAGCGTGAGGAATTGGGTAGCACGGGAATCGGGCGCGGAGTTGCTGTGCCGCACACCAAACATCCTTCGATCGACAAACTCATTGGCACCGTGGCAATCAGCGAGCAAGGGGTGAACTTCGATAGCTTGGATGGGGAAAAGGTTCATTTATTGTTTTTGCTGGTTTCGCCGCCGGACCGGCCGGGCGATCACTTGCGGGCGCTCGAAAATATTTCACGTCAGTTGCGGGATGACACGTTTTGCCGGTTTCTCAAGCAAAGCAAGAAACCGGAGGACGTATGGCAACTGCTCGAGGAGGCGGACAATAACCAATTTGCACACTAGGCTGTGGGGCAGGCTTTTCGCCTGCCGCTTCGAGCAAGGAGCAGGGAGCGGGGAGCGGGGAGCAACTATTCCGACTCCCTGCTCCCAGCTCCAGCCTCCCTGCTATGATGAGCAATTCTCCGATCAGCCGTGTCGTTGTGATTCAAAATGAACAAGGGTTGCACGCGCGACCGGCAGAAATGTTCGTGCGGTTGGCGCAGCAGTTTGAGTCGAAACTTTGTGTCGTCAAAGAAGGTTACCGAGTTGAAGCACGAAGCATCATGGATCTACTGACGTTGGGGGCTGCGAAGGGAACGGAGCTGCTTTTGGAGGCAGACGGCCCGGATGCACAAGAAGCCGTCGACGCATTGGCAAAATTGGTGGAGGAAGGCTTTCCGCGGGAAGACGAAGGTGAAACGGGGCAGTAGGAAGTAAGAGCTTCTAACAAAATGGCCGGGGACAGTCCCAATTCTGCGGAGTCTTCGCAGCAAAATGGGACTGCCTCCCTCTCCGAAGCCATTTTGTTCGAAGTCTAAGAATAAAAACAGAATTATCAGCCTGGTGAAGTCGAGTCGCCCAGCGATCGGCACGAACGTCGGCGGCCAGCCGTCGACCTTTGGTCGCGAACATGCAAGCGGCCCGGCAGAATTTTCAATCGAACAATTTACGAGACAATTTCGGTGACCGTTACTCGACACGACTGCGTCGCAAAAATTGCCGGCGGTGCTCCGCAGCTCTCTTCAGGATGGAAGCGGATTTCTGCTAACCGGCAGCGCGACGTGGCTCACTGTCATTTGCCCGCGGATCGGCAATGTCCCGTTGGCACACAAGCCGGCGCGGGGGCCATCCGGTGCGCGATGCACAGCGGACGCGAGTAACGGTTCACGCGATCGAAACAACATGGAACGCCTTCAAGGGATTGCCGTATCGCCTGGCGTGGCGATCGGCGAAGTGCTTGTCATGGATAACGAGGGATTTCGCATCCCTCGGCGGTTTTTGCCCCGTGACGCGGTGGAAGACGAGCTCAAGCGGCTCAACGAGGCCATTGCGGCCGCCACCACCGAGATGGAGCGCCATCGCGACCGGGTCTCGGAGCAACTCGGCAAGGATTCGGCCGCTATCTTTTCCGCGCACATCCAGATGCTCAACGACCGCGGGCTGAGGCACAAGCTGGAGGAGATGATCCGCCAGCGGCACTACTCGCCCGAGTACTCGGTGAGCCGCGCGCTGCGTCATTATGCCAAAGTGATTCAATCGCTCGACGGCGGTTACTTGCCGGAACGGGCGACGGATATCTTCGACATCGAGAAGCGGCTCCTCCGGCACTTGTTCGGCAAACGGCGCGAGGAATTGTCGCATATCCACGCCGAGGTGTTGGTGCTGGCGCACAATTTGACGCCGAGCGAAACGTCGAATTTGAACCCCAAGTTCGTCAAAGGCTTCGTAACGGAAGTCGGCGGAGCGGGCAGCCACACGGCGATCGTCGCGGAAGCGCTCGGCATTCCCGCCGTCGTCGGCATCGGGCCGTTTCTAACGAGCGTATCAGGCGGCGAAACAGCGATCATCGACGGCTACCAGGGCGTCGTGATTCTCCATCCAGATGAAGAAACACTTGCCCGATATCGCTACGAAGTCGGTCAGTACCGCTCGCACGCGGCCAAGCTCGAAAAACTACGCGACCTGCCGGCCGTCACCGCCGACGGCGTGCGGATCCAGCTATTGGGCAACATCGAGTTCCCATACGAGGTCGAGCAATGCCAGAAGCGCGGTGCCGACGGAATTGGTCTTTATCGCACCGAATTCCTGTTCCTCTCTCGCGATGAGGTGCCGACCGAGGAGGAGCAGACGGCCGCGTATTCGGCCGTCGCGAAAGCATTGAGCGGCCAGCCAGTCGTGATGAGGACTATCGACCTGGGGGCCGACAAACTGCCCAGTCTCCATGGTCCCGAGGATGAAGCCAATCCGTTCCTTGGACTGCGCAGTATCCGGCTCGCATTGCGAAACCCGGACCTGTTTCGCACTCAGCTTCGGGCCATTTTGCGGGCGAGCGTCGCTGGCAATATCAGCGTCATGTTTCCGCTCGTTAGCACGCTGCTCGAGCTCAAGCATGCGAAGGCTGTGCTTCGCGAGGCCCGCGAGGATTTGGAAGAAGAAGATGTGCCGTTCGATCGCGACATCAAAATCGGCATGATGGTCGAAGTGCCCTCCGCGATTATGATGCTCGATCATTTTGCTGAGGAAGTCGATTTCTTCAGCATTGGCACGAATGACCTGATTCAATACGCGCTGGCGGTGGATCGGAGCAATAAGGATGTTGCCGGCCTCTATACGGCGGCTGACCCGTCGGTTTTGCGACTGATCGATATGGCGGTGCGCATCGCCCAGAAACACGAAGTGCCGATCAGCATGTGCGGCCAGATGTGCGGAAACCCGTTGTACACGATGCTGCTGCTGGGGATGGGGCTGCGGAGCTTGAGTGTCACGCCGGCCGCGATTCCAGAGATCAAGCAGATTTGCCGGCGCGTCGATGTGCCAAGCTGCGAACGGGTCGCCAAGCGGGCGCTCGAATTGGAAAGCGCCCCGCACGTGAAAACATATCTGAAAGAGGAGTTGACGAAGTTTTTACCAGAAGTGCCGGTGTGAAATAGGTGTCAGGTGTCAGAAAGAAGGTAACGGACACCTGAAACCTAACGCCCGACACCTAAAGCCCCGATGGATCGACCAATCGAACAATCGTTTAGTGAGAACAAACACAACATGAAACAAGAGATGTTGATCAACGTCGCACAGCCGGAGGAGTGCCGGATCGCGATCGTTGAAGACGGAGTATTGGAAGAACTTTATTTAGAGCGCACGAGCCAGAGCAGTTACGTCGGCAATATCTACAAGGGCCGCATTGTGAACCTGGAGCCAAGCATCCAGGCGGCATTTGTCGATTTCGGCGTGGGACGCAATGGTTTCTTGCATATCAGCGACGTCGAACCGCAATACTTTCGCCAGGGCGGCTACGATCCGCGGAAGGCAATTCTGCCGAACGGCGGCCAGCCGCGAGACCGCGACTTCGACCGGCCGGAAGAGGGCGACGACGGGACCCGCCGCGAACCCCGGGGAGAAAATCGCGGCCGTGGCGGCCTGAAAACCGCCCGTTACCGGACCGGCGTTCGGCCACGCTTCAAGCCTCCCATCCAGGATATTTTTCAGCGCGGCGACGAAGTGCTGGTGCAAGTGATCAAGGAAGGCATTGGTACCAAGGGGCCCACCCTCTCCACGTATATCAGTATTCCCGGCCGCTACCTGGTGCTGATGCCGGCGCTGGGTCGAATCGGCGTCTCGCGAAAGATCGAAAACGACGAGGACCGCCGCCGACTCCGCGACATTTTACGAGAGCTGAATCCGCCGAAGGGCGTGGGTTTCATCGTGCGCACGGCCGGCACCGACCGGACGAAGAAGGAGCTCTCGCGCGACCTCGCCTACCTGTTGCGATTATGGAAAGTGATCGTTCGGCGAATCAAAAAGACAGTCGCACCGGTGGATATCTACGAAGAAAGCGATATGATTATCCGCACGATCCGCGATATCTTTACCGGCGACGTTGATACGATTTACATCGATGAGCCCAAAGCCTTTGAACGTGCCAAGGAGTTCTTACAGATCGTCATGCCGCGATATGTGAATCGGTTGAAACTCTACGATGGCCGCGAACCGCTGTTTCACAAGTATAAGCTGGATGAGGAAATCGCGAAGATCAATCAACGACGCGTTCCGCTAAAGGGTGGCGGCTCGCTCGTCATCGATCAAACCGAAGCGCTGGTGGCGATCGATGTCAACAGCGGCAGCTTCCGCACCGATGGCTCGGCCGAGGAATCGGCGTATCAGCTCAACCAGATTGCGGCCCGCGAGATTGCCCGACAGTTGCGGCTGCGGGATCTGGGCGGCGTCGTGGTGAACGACTTCATCGATATGCGCAAGGAGCGGAACCGCCGCAACGTGGAGCGCACATTGCGCGACGCCGTGAGACGCGACCGGGCACGTACCAAGATCTTGCGCACCAGTCCCTTTGGACTCATCGAGATGACGCGGCAGCGGATTCGGCCGAGCATCAAACGCAGCGTGTACAAGGAGTGCCCGTCTTGCAACGGCACCGGCCTCGTGAAATCGGCCGAGAGCATGTCGATCGAAGTGGTCCGCAAGCTTATCTCCTGTGCCCATACCGATCATGTCGCCCGGATTACCGTGACGGTCGAGGAAGAGGTGGCCAACTACCTGAACAACAAGAAACGCCGCGAACTCGTCCAGCTCGAGCAGGAAAGCAACGTGGAGGTGCAGGTAATCGGCGGCGAGGGACTTTCGCCCGAATTTTTGAAGATCGACTGCGTAGATGCCAACGGCCGCGAAGTGCGGATTGCGGACGAATGAAGAATTTCGTACCCTAAGATGTTTCGGATTTCCGCCTGGGCCTCCAGCGAAAGCAGCCAGTCATTGGCGAAGCGTTGCTTCGAGCCTTTCATTACGAACCTATCCCAAAATGCCGGGGAGTGTCCCAATTTTTGCGGAGTCCGCGGAGCAAAAATGGAACTGTCCCCTTCTCCGGGGCATTTTGGGATAGGTTCTAAGTCATCAACTCGAGGATTGTAATGAGGAAGCGTTGGAAGAAGTTTTTGTGGTCCCCAAAGTTTTGGGCGCTGCTAGGTGTTGTCGGATGTATTAGCGGGCTGTACTTCCAACGCGTGGCCGACAACGGCACCGGACTGTGGTGCCTTGGGCTGATGTTCCTCGGAGTTGCATACCTCGAAAAACACGAATATTGGCCGGGTTGATTTTTTCAAACCATTACGCAGAGGCGCAGGGATCGCAGAGAGACAAATTTGTAGCTGAGTATTTTTGGAACACTAATCCGCGCAAATCTCTATCATTCATTAGCGAAGATTAGTGTCGATTAGTGTTGTTCCTTTCCTCCGCGACCCCGGCGCCTCTGCGTGAAACGTTTTATACAGGTGCAAAAATGTACGCAATTATCAGCGACGGCAGCCGCCAATATCGTGTCGAAGAAGGTCAGGAGTTGGTGATCAATTACCGCGACGTGCCGGCCGGCGAAAAGATCACGTTCGACCGCGTCCTGGCCGTCGGCGGCGATGGCGACGCCCGGCTCGGTTCGCCCCTCGTCGACGGCGCAAACGTCGCGGCCGAAGTCATCGGCCCCGAAAAAGGCGAAAAGCTCGTCGTCCAAAAACTCCGCCGCCGAAAAAACATGCGCCGCAAAACAGGCGAACGGCATGTGTACACTCGCGTGCGGATCTCCAGTATTACCGCTTAGCCGCGGAGCAGCTTCGCCTGCCGCGCGGCCAAACTTGCTCCTCACTCGCAATGCGGCGACAAGCTTGCTGCGTATCTGCA
>DASZZA010000184.1:0-10319 GCA_035545135.1 Lacipirellulaceae bacterium
CTTCTTCCAGAAGCTGTCTAAAAGGATTCCTCCTTTACCAGCGTAGCTGGTGTAGACATTATCGTTGCCCTTGGGATAATCGAACTCCTTGATATCAGTTGCGACGATCCGATACCCCAACATCGATTGGCCAAAATAGATAGCCGGTTGGTTTATGGTCAACCCGAAGTTGGATTCGGCCGGGACATTCTCAAGAGTGTATTGCGGGAATCCCCCACCGACAGTCTTTGAGACGAAGTTCATGACCACGCCATAGCCGTGCGTGAACTGCAAATACTGGTTGACCCAGGTTTGCGCTTTCGCGGGAAGCTCCGGCGAAAGCTCGCGGGCGGAAACCATGACCTGATGATAGCCGTCCGCCAAGTGATAGCGGTCGGTATCCACGTTATAGAATTGGTAGTAGAGGCGGATCGCCTGCGTCTGTTGATAGGTCTGGAGCAGCGGCCGCGCGTCCCATAGGCGAATGTTCTGGATCGTGTCCTTATTCCTCGAAATCACTGCAGGTGTCAGATCGGCCAGGGCCGGATAGGACGTTTCCTGGATCTTATCCAGCTGGAAGGCCTTCCGCGTGAAGTCGATGTAATGTTTAAGGTAGGGCGTCTCGAGCGCCAGCTCGCTCGGCTGCACAACAAATTTCTGAAAGGCGAAGGGAAGCACAGCTAGCCCAATAATCCAAAGGGCCACGTATGCCCCGGCTCCTACAGCCAACATCTTGACGCGCGGGCGGAAGAAATTGAGCGCCAGCAGCGCACACGCCACGACGGAGGCGCCAATCATGATCCAGAGCGCGACCCGCGTTACATGATCCGCCGCGTAGCCGGCGCCGTAGACGACGCCCAAAGTGGAATAGACGAGTTCGTAGTGATCGAGGTAAAAACCCCATCCAAAATTGGCAACCAGAATAAAAAGAAGCACTGAAAGATGCGACGTAGCGTTACCGCCGATTGCGATCATTCCGCTTCCGCTTGTCCGTGGTAATCCCAAGAACAGGTAGGTCGCAAGGACGATCCCCAGCGTCAAGATCGTCAGCCACGTCAGGCTGCTTTGCAACAGAACATAGAAGGGCAGATGAAAGACATAAAACCCGACATCGACCCCGAATAGCGGATCGGCAACTCCGAAGGACCCGCCGTAACGAAAGCGGAGGTAAGTATCCCATTCGGAATAGAAACCACTCGCAAGAAACAAGGCGATGCCGACGCTGACCAGGACAGCGGCCGCCTTCAAAAGCCGGGGAGACAACTCAATACTTCTCTGCGTGCCGGCATCCGCCCCGGATGCAAACGCCGGCCCCCACGGCTGACTGTTTTCGCTGATGGCGCCGCTATTTTTGGTAGCCAGACGCAGGTTGATCCACAGGTATAGAAAGGCGACGACGAAAGCCGAGCCAAACATCGCCCACTGAACTGACAGAAGCGTCCAGAAGATGCCGGTGTAATCGAGCTGCCGCATCCACAGCCATTTCTCCAGATAACCGGCGATACCTGTCAAAACAACGATGACTAGGAATCCGGCGACAATCATGGACCTTAGTAGATGCCTGGAAGGGGAACGCATTCCGGTGGCGCTACCGCTTTCGTGCGTAGACGATCTTCGTTGCGCGACGGCCGTCGCGTTCTCGTTCATCGTTTCCCTCCCGATCCGCAGCCATGTCCCGGTTCGGGCCAGAGGCTCGCCCCGTCAACGTCCGGAATTGCGCCCTCACGCCACAAACCGTAGGTCGCCGGCAATCGTTCCCGCAAAAGGTCGTCGGGAACAGGTTCGGAAACTACTCAGGCCGCATTTGGTCGGGGATCAAGTGTGTCAGGCAGTGGATCGCTTGGGATCGGGATCATCGACATCCGCTCAAGCACATCGATGACCTGTGTTAGCGCCGTCGCGTCGTCGCATTACGATCGGATGGGGATCACGCTGACGTCCGGTTGCGACAATGGTGCCTCAACTGGACACGACGAGGATGACGAGTGCTCCTCGGCCTCAAGATGTTATGGGAACCCGGCAAATGCTCGGCGAAAGCTGGGGTGGTTGGCGAGTGGGAATTGCCCTCGTTTGATCTCCCTCAAGCGACCCATCCTGCCAAGGGCGTATCCGCTTCATCGCTGAGCCACGAATAGACGCGTGCTGCCGCGCCCTCAAATCGGCATACGGTATCCATAGAACTCATGATCTTCGTTGTAGCCACCTTGGCCAGCACCAAGGTCTGCAAAATCGTGCACGAACTCGATCGCCGAAATCCACTTGACCATCTTGAAGCCCAACTCGTTCTCGTCGCGCAGCCGCAGCGGCGCACCATGAAGCACGCTGAGCGGCGCTCCGTTCATTTCATAGGCGAGGATAGTCAATTCATGGTGCATGTTCTGCATCTTGTGAACGTCGTAATAGCCGCCGCCCGCCGAGCCTTCGGAGAGCGAATAGAAGACGGCGTAACGCGCGCTGGCCGTCGGCTTAACGATATCGAGGATGTGACGCATCGGAACGCCGCCCCACTTGGCGACGCCGGACCATCCTTGAATGCAAAAATGTTCGGTGATTTGTTCCTGCTTCGGCATCGCCTTGATCTCAGCGTAGGAAAACGCCTTTGGATTCTCGACCAACCCGCTCACGCGGAGCCGGTAGTCCGCGAAGCCACTCTTCACGAGTGAATCAAACTCTTCAGAGTTTGGCAGTGTGCCATTGGGCCACAAATACGACGAAATCTCCGGTCCCGTGTACTGGGTCCTCGGGTCCCCCCGTTCCCCGATAGCCATAAGGGGGCCGACTACGGTTTGACCGATCTTCTGAACCAACCGGGCATGTCTGATCGTGAAAGGCGAAGCAAGCCACCACGTCACGATCACCACGACCATAGCGCAGCCCCAGATCAGAAAGCCGTCCCAAGAGTTGTCGTTCACGCCGGCCCACATGTAGTTCAAATTCTGTCGTGCCCCGGTGATGAACACGAGGGTCACATGAAGAAAGATGAAAAACAGGAACCAACACAGCACGCCGAAGTGGATTGTGCGGGCCGCCTGCCGATTGAGAATTCTCGCGAACCAGCCCATATGGTTGGCGATCGCCGGACCCTGCATCAAGCCGGTAACGACCGCCAGCGGCGCTGCAACGAACACCGTGATAAAATAGGTAAGTTGTTGCAGGCTGTTGAAGTTCGTCCAGCTATGATCGGCGGGAAAGTGCAGTGACAAATACTGAAGTAACTCCGAGGCGGCGTTGGGGAAAACTGCCCAGGTGGTCGGCACCAACCTCTGCCACTGGTCGGTCGTGAACAGCAGCACGTAAAAAATCGCGCCGTTGATTACCCATAAAAGATCGAAGGAGAAATGCCACCAACGAGCGAGCCCGATCGAATGCCGAACGCCAGGAATGCCGAGCCATTTCGGGATGGTCACGGAATCGTCTTTCGACGTCCACACGCGATCCTTCGGAACGTCATGCTGGAAACGAAACCACTCCGTGCCGGGCGTGCAGTCCCGCCGCCAATAAAGGCGCGGATGATCAGCGAGAATCTGGATGCCGGCGCGGATGATGAACATCATTAGGAAGAAATTGAAGAAATGCAGCAACCGGAGCCATAAGGGGAAGCCCGAGTACACCGCCTCCGAGGACGGGGTTTCACCGGGATAGCGCGCGATGAAGTCTTGCACGCCGGGCATCGTCCGCAATTGCTGGGCCACGGCGATTCCGAGGATTAGGAAAACGACGATCAGCGGTAAAGCCCACAATACATTGATTGATCGATGACCCAACCGGATGCGCGGGATTACGCCTTCTTGCGGAGGCAGCCAGTCGCTCTGGCGAATACGGTCATCCGCGGTGGTCAAGCTTGTCGCGTCGTGCGGCTGCGGAGCTTGGCGAGGCTCCTCCGCACGAGCCTTTGCCGTCATACGAGCCTCATTCATGCGAGCCTCATTCATAGCTGCATCCTTCGCCGCTGGCGAAGCGGCGATGCTCGCGCGAGTGCTAATCTGCCAACATGGTCGTTGTGGGCTTTAGCTTCGCCTGTCGTCCATCCGAAAACTCTTCAGCGCAACGGCGTTGTTATGACCTCGAAATCTTAATAAGCGGGAATTCGCTGGCGGTAGACTCGGAATCTACTCAGAGGCAGAATTCCTTGCTCGCGGATCGACGAGAATGTATCGACGGCCGGCTGTGGGAGTGTTGCGATGCCCTCAAAGATCGAAGATTACGCGCTATTGGGAGATTGCGAGACGAGCGCGTTGGTGGCTCGCGACGGCTCGGTCGACTGGCTGTGTTGGCCCCGCTTCGACAGTGGCGCTTGCTTTGCGGCGCTGCTCGGCGGACCTGAAAACGGACGTTGGATCATCGCGCCGTCCGAGGCAAAGGCGCGGATCACGCGTCGGTACCGGGGCAATTCACTCATCCTCGATACCGATATAGAAACGGCCGAGGGTGATGTTAAGCTCATAGAATTCATGCCGCCGCGCGGCAAGGCATCGGATTTGGTGCGGATTGTCGTTGGGAAGCGCGGCAAAGTCGCGATGCGGACGGAATTGATTATCCGGTTCGATTATGGGCGTTCAATCCCTTGGGTAACGCGGCGCGAAGATCGAACGCTCTGCGCGGTGTCCGGCCCGGATATGGTTGTCTTGCGTACGCCGGTTTCACTGCGCGGAGAAGGCCGCAAGACCGTTGGTGAGTTTACCGTATCTGCCGGTGACACCGTCCCCTTTGTCCTCACCTACGGAGCATCACATCTTGAGCCTCCTGCCCAAATCGATCCGATGGTGGCGCTGGCCGACACGGAAGCATTTTGGCGGGACTGGTCGAGCCAGTTTCAAGGAGCCGGTGAATGGTCGGAGCCGGTAATGCGGTCGCTCATCACGCTGAAGGCGCTCACCTATCGGCCAACCGGCGGGATCGTGGCCGCAGCGACAACATCCTTGCCAGAGCGACTCGGCGGCCCCCGCAATTGGGACTACCGGTTCTGCTGGATACGCGATGCGACTTTTACACTCTTGGCGCTGATGAACGCTGGTTACTACGAGGAAGCAAAAGCTTGGCGAGCGTGGCTGGTTCGCGCCGTCGCCGGCGACCCGTCGCAGGTTCAAATCATGTATGGCCTTGCCGGGGAACGTCGTTTGAACGAGTGGGAGCTGCCCTGGCTTACCGGCTATGAGGGTGCCGTGCCGGTGCGTATCGGAAATGCGGCGGCGGAGCAGATGCAGCTTGATATGTATGGCGAGGTCATGGACGCGCTTCATCACGCGCGCAAAGGCAAACTAGCTGCGGACGAAGCCGGCTGGACGCTTCAGAAGGAGCTCTTGAAGCATCTTGAGACGATTTGGGCCAAGCTGGACCAGGGCATCTGGGAGGTGCGGGGCGGTCCGAGACATTTCACCTATTCGAAGGTCATGGCCTGGGTCGCATTTGATCGCGGTATAAAGGGCGTTGAACAGTTCGGCCTCAAAGGTCCTGTGGATAAATGGCGGGCCATCCGCACGCTGATCCACGACGAAGTCTGCCGGGAGGGGTTCAACTACGAAATCGGCGCTTTCGTACAGAGCTACGGCTCCAAGGAACTCGACGCCAGCGTGCTGCTCATTCCGCTTGTCGGATTCTTGCCGCCAAGTGACCTTCGGGTGCGCAGCACGGTCGAGGCTATTGAACGTCACCTTATGGCCGACGGCTTTGTACGTCGTTACGACCCAGGCGCCAGCAGCGACGGTCTACCAGGGAGTGAAGGTACGTTCCTCGCTTGCAGCTTCTGGCTTGTAGACAATCTCGTGCTCCTGGGTCGTCATGACGATGCGCGTCGACTGTTCCAGCGCTTGCTGGCCCTGAGGAACGATGTCGGGTTGCTATCGGAGGAATACGATCCGCGCACCAAGCGGCTCGTTGGCAATTTTCCGCAAGCCTTCTCCCACATCACTCTTGTCAACACCGCTTACAACCTGAGCCGGGAGCACAAGCCGGCTGAGCAACGGTCTGGACACCCGGCACCCGAGGTTGGCAAACGGTCCACGGCTTAGGTGCGGCGGACGCCGGTCAACCGCATAGCCCGTCTGAGTACTTTCCGAGTCTGCTTTCGATGTCTCTTGCCGGCTATGGTGGGGATTGACAGGCGTCGATCGGACTGCCGACCCGCGTATGCGGCCGGCGCAAGTTCTTGCCGTCAAGCCGGGATTGGCGTCCGATTGCCAAAACATGAGCTTGGGTCTTGCAGGCAACGCGCAACACACGCTCCGAGAACATCCGTGCGCGCTCCATCGAACTTTTGAACAAGCATTTGGCAGCAGAGATAACGCGACCTCAACGTTGTCGTGAGGGCTTCGAAAAGGGCTCGTGCGGGTACGCGCTACCGATCGGCGTTCCACATTGGCCCGCGCATGCCGAGCTGCAACGAAAATGCGCAAGCGAAGGCGGTGCCAGAGGGGAGCCCGATGAAAGCACTTCGCATCCTCGTGGCCGAGGACGACGCCATGATCGCCATGCTATTGGCCGACGTATTCGCCGGGATGGGCCATGACGTTTGCGCAATAGAAGCGACTGAGGCTGGTGCGGTAGCCGCCGCCGTTCGATGCAGGCCAGACCTGATGATCGTCGATGCGCGATTGGGCGTTGGGAGTGGCTCCGCTGCTGTGGATGAGATACTCCGAACTGGGTTTGTTCCGCACGTTTTCATCAGCGGTGATATTTCAACGGTCCGGGCGCTGAGGCCAGGCGCAGTGGCGATTCAGAAGCCTTTTGATGACTCCGTTCTCGTGCGGGCCATTCAACGCGCGCTTGACGCCGCGGGCGCATCTTGAAGGGTCAACCCGGCGCGGCTCGGAACAAGGCACCGTGGCCGCGATCACTCTCCCGCAATGAAATCGTGCGCCGCCGGAACTAAGCCCGGTTATCGGCCAAAACTCTTCGCGCGCAAGGACGCTGAGTAGATTCCGAGTCTACCGATATGCCACGGCGATTCTTATTAGACTCATTGACCATGCTGCGACAACCCAGTTTGTCGCTGGTTCAATTAGCGACAAGGAGTCAAGTCAGATGAAACGTCCGACATTAGCCGGCTCGGTGGCAGCATTTTGCTGTCTTGGTTTTGCTACTACTCTGCTCGCGGCTGAGCCTGCTATAAGTGGCAAGGTGAACCAATCTCCTTCCGCCGGGGGAAAAGTCGCCGCCATTAAGCCGGCGGAGAAGTGCCTTAACGATCTGCGAGCCTTCGACAATCAGATGGACAAGGAGGGTTATTGGCTGGGCGGATCTGGCTATGGTTACGGCTATCCGACGGCGGGATTTGGCTTTGGACCTCCGATGGTGGCGGGACGCCCAGAAGCGACCGGAATGGGTTACCAGAACGCGCGGCCGGGCTACGAGCTTCGGACGCTCGTTGCCGCTGCCGACATTCTCGCCCAACAAGGTCAACAGCAGCCGTGCGAGGCCGTGCTTGCCACGACTCGTCAGATCTACAAAATTTACGTGGCTGATATGCACAGCGGAAAGATGCCGAAAGCGGACGCGCAGAGCTGGCGGCAGCAGCAGATCGCCGCAGCGCAACCGGTCACCGGCGAGAATTCTTCGTTCCGGTCCGACGAATTGGTCGGCACCGAGGTGCGCGGCCCGCAAAACGAGGCTCTCGGCAGCGTCGATGACCTCGTGATGAGTGCGCAGACCGGCAAGATCGCCTATGTGGTGATCTCACGGGGAGGGATTTTCGGCATTGATGAAAAATACGTCCCGGTCCCCTGGGATGACTTCAAAATAGCCCCGAACCTGCAGTTGCTCGTGCTTGGCACCACCAAGGGCGTTTTGGACACCGCTCCACGAGCAAGCAAAGACCAATTTGCGACCCCTGGCCAATTCGACCAAGTGAGTCAGAAAGTGGACGCCTACTGGAAGACGCACCTCTCGGACAAAGGTAAAGACTGACCTATCGGCCGATCCGTTTTTCAAGCGCCCAATGCGAGGGCAAGAGGAGCCCGAAATGTTTGGTTGTGATTTAATTGAGTCCAAGCCCTAGATCAGCGGCCCTGCGAGGACATGCCCGAAGTCCGCGACTGGCGCCGGGACTTTTCGGAAGCGTATGACTGACGGCAAACCCCAATTGAATGTTCTTGCGCTGAACAGCGGCTCTTCCTCGCTTAAATTCGGATTGTATAGCGTTGGATCGTCACGGATCGAACGTCTGTTCTCCGGCGAGGCAGAGTCGATCGGCGACAAAAGCGGCAAATATCATGCTGAGGACGCGTGCGGAAACGCATTGTTCTCCGAGACGCGTCAAATTCCCAGCCAAAGGGAAGCAATCGTCCGCATTCGCAAACTTATCGTCGACATCGAAATGCCGGAGCCGGCCGCAATCGGTCATCGAATTGTCCATGGCGGGCCCAAGCTCCGGCAACATTGCTTGATTGACGACGCGGTTTTAGCGCGACTCGAGGCGGCGACCGCGTTCGCGCCACTGCATATTCCATCAGCTCTGTCCGTCATCCGCTTCGCACAGGAGCATTTTCCACGGCTTCCGCAGGCGGCGTGCTTCGACACCACTTTTCACGCCGAATTGCCGGACGTCGCACGGGGCCTCCCGATTTCCAAGGAATTGCAATCGCAGGGAATTCAGCGCTACGGATTTCATGGCCTTTCATGCGAATCGATCGTGCACCAGATTGGGAGCAGTCTGCCGCAGAGCCTCGTGATCGCCCATCTCGGCAACGGCGCAAGCGTGACCGCGGTCAAAGCCGGAAAATCGATTGACACCAGCATGGGATTGACGCCAACCGGCGGCGTGATCATGGGCACGCGGAGCGGCGATCTCGATCCCGGCGTTCTAGTCTATCTGATGCGTGAGAAGAAATTCGATCCCGCCATGCTCGAAGAGCTGGTCGATCACCGTTCCGGCCTCCTGGGAATTTCGGGCGTCGGCAGCGACATGAGGCGGCTGCATGAAGCCGCACCGTCAAACGCCGATGCGCGACTTGCCATTGCGATGTTCTGCTATTCCGTGCGCAAGCAGGTGGCCGCGATGGTCGCTGCGCTTGGTGGACTCGATCTGTTCGTGTTCACCGGCGGCATTGGAGAAAACGATGTCGAAGCGCGGGCAGCGATCTGTGGCGGTTTGTCCTGGCTCGGCCTCAGTCTCGACGAAGATCGAAACCGATCAGCGAACAATCCCGTCAACGGTTCCGGGTCGCGTTGCGCTGTGCAAGTCCTCCCCTCGCAAGAAGACGAGCAGATCGCTCGCCATACAAGGGAATTGGTCTCACGGAATCTTTCCGGATAGCCTTGCCGCCGCCATAGTTCGCCCAGCCGGCCTGCAAAAACCTTTTCGGCTGCGCCTGAACGGCTAGCGGATCTCATTCTTGTTCGACGGATTGGTTTCAGGCATCAGCAACGACAGGAGAAGCATAGCGGCCAGCGCCACTGCTCCGATGCCCAGAAATCCCGCCGTGCGGCCAAGGCTCCCCGCCACGAGCCCCGAAAGCGTCGTGCTGAGCGAAGCGCCGACCCCGGACATTGTCCCGACGAAACCCTGCGCCAGATTGAACCGGCCAGTGCCCATTGTGAGGTCGGCAATGATCAGCGCGGTGAGCACGCCAAGCATCGTTCCGCTAACGCCGTCGAGGACCTGAGCGGCGATGAGAATCGTCGGATTGGCGGTCCAAGCGAACACCAGCGCCCGGATCGGCAACGCCGCAAATCCGACGAGCAGCAGCGGCCGGCGGCCCCATATATTCGCCCGACGTCCCACCCACGGCGCCATGATCGCGACGATCACCTGCGGGACCATGATCAACGCTGAGACGATCAGCGAGGAAAGAGCTTGCTTGCTGTACCCGAACGCCTCGCTGGCGAGTGGCAGCATCGAGGCATTGGCCATCTGAAACAAGAACACGCAGCCGGCGAATATGAGCAGGCCGCGGTTTTTCGAAAGGCTCCGGAGCCGTGCTCTCGGCGGTGCCCCCGGCCCTTGGTGGTTCGGGAGGCACGAGGCGCGGCCGAAATGGATATCTGAAGGCCGGATGCGGCCGAGAGCCACCAGCAGCGGCAGCACCAGCGCGGTAGCGACGAAGAATATCGCGCGATACGACAGGAAATAGGCGACGAGGCCCATGAGACCGGCCGCGACCACCCCGCCCGTCGAAGCGAAGCGCTGATTGCGGCCGAGTCGTTCGGCAAGTGCGGCGTGGCCGACCAAACCAAGGCTGATGGCCGCAATCGCCAGCCCCAGGAAGCCGCCGGTGATGCCTTGGAGCACCAGTGCGGCCAACACCAGCGGAAAAGTTGGCCAAATTGCAATGATCAACGCGCCGGCTGCAACCATGACGGCGCCCAGCGCGACCGCGATTCGCTTCGATCGGATAGCGTCGAGC
>DASZZA010000185.1:0-2176 GCA_035545135.1 Lacipirellulaceae bacterium
AATCCAGGTCACGACCTGTCGTCAACGTTTCGCAAAGACGTCGCCATCGACCGCGATTGCCTTTGGTGGCTTCACGAGGGAAATCGCGCCATTCGCAAAGGCGACTGGAAACTCGTCGCCGCCCGCGGCGAGCCGTGGCAACTTTACGATCTAGCACACGATCGTGCCGAAAACAATGATCTAGCCGCGAAGCGCCCCGACAAAGTAAAAGAGCTTTCCGACCTGTGGCAATCGCGGCTCGAGGAGTTCAAAAAGCTCGCTCCACAAAACTCCGCGAAAAACTTCAAACCGAAAAAACGTGCGAACTCATAGCACACCGCACGAACCCTTTGGATTTCCAAACGATTTAGCGGCGGGGCTTGCCCCGCGCAAGCGTATTCCATGCCCGAACTCGCCGCAACAACCTCGCGCACGCCGGCGCCGGCTACTGTCGCCCCACCCGCGACCCCACCTGCAACCGCACCCGCCATCCGCGTAGTATCTCTCGACGCACTCCGCGGCTTCGACATGTTCTGGATCGTCGGCGGCAAGGAGTTCGCACTTGCAGTCGTTGGCTTATTTCCCACGGCGGCATGGACCATCGAGGCCCAGCATCAACTCCAACACACGAAGTGGGACGGCTTCACCGCTTGGGACCTGATCATGCCGCTGTTCTTATTCGTTGTCGGCGCGGCGATGCCGTTTAGTTTCGCCCGCCGGCTCGAGCTGGGCCATTCCAAGAGTCAATTGTATTTCAAAATCATTCGACGCACGCTGATTCTGTTCATCCTCGGCATGGCCGTGCAGGGACATCTGCTCGATTTTAACCTGTCGACACTTCACATCTTCGCCAACACACTGCAGGCCATCGCTGTCGGCTACTTGATCGCGAGCATCCTCATGCTCACGACGCCCGTATGGGGACAAGTAGCTGCCTGCACTGTGCTCATGCTTGGCTATTGGCTGCTACTGGCTTACGTGCCCGTACCGGGTCGCGGCACCGGCGTAATAGAAGAACAAGCCAACATCGCCCTCACCGTCGATCAATGGATACTAGGTCGTTTCATCGATGGCACCAATCCGCCCTACACGTGGGTGCTCTCGGGTATGACGTTCACCGCAACGGTGCTCCTCGGCGTGTTCTCCGGCTATATTCTGGGTGGCGGCATTTCCAAATTTATGAAATTCGTTTGGCTCACGCTGCTCGGTGCTGCCTGCCTCGCTGGTGGCTGGGGCTGGGCCCAATATCTTCATTTCCCAATTATCAAGCATATCTGGACCAGTTCGATGGTCCTCTGGTCGGCTGGCTGGTGCTACCTGCTGCTTGCTGCGTTCTATCTCGTGATCGACGTCATCGGCTTCCGCCGCTGGGCCTTCCCCTTCATCGTCCTTGGCATGAACGCCATCTCGATCTACGTCGCGTACGATTCCAAAATCATCCCATTCAACCAAATTTCACAAAACCTCGTCGGCGGACTCGCCCATCATCTGGGCCCCGCCGGCCCATTCGTCATTGCGCTCACAACCGTCCTCCTCGTCTGGCTGCCGCTCTACCACATGTACCGGCATAAAATCTTTATCCGAATTTAAACGCCACCACGATCGTGGGGCGGATATTCCTGCCTGCCCTCGATCAGCCTCTTTGAATAGAAGCCCGCAGCGCAAGCAAGGGGTTCCTGCTACTTGCTTGTCAGTTGCGCAACGGCTTCGAACCACTACAATACTTGAATGAGCGACGCGTCCCTCGAACACGTCCGCGAAACGATCGACGCGATTTACCGTAGCGATTCGCGCCGGGTATTCGCCACGCTCATTCGTCTCCTCGGCGACTTCGATCTAGCCGAAGAATCGCTCCACGACGCCTTTGCGTCAGCGATAAAGCAATGGCCGGAGGAGGGCGTCCCGGATAATCCCCGCGCCTGGCTCGTATCTGCCGGACGATTCAAAGCCATCGACACCCTCCGCCGCCGTGCGCGTCACGATGCATCACTCGCACAAATCGCCGAAGACATCGACAAGCGAACTCGCACCGCGCCGCCACCCGGCCGCGAAGACGTCGAGGACGATCGCCTCCGATTGATCTTTACCTGTTGTCATCCGGCCCTCCCGCCGGAAGGTCAGGTTGCGCTCACCCTGCGCGAAGTTTGCGGCCTCACGACCGAAGCGATCGCCAGCGCGTTTCTCACCACGCCGTCGA
>DASZZA010000186.1:0-4776 GCA_035545135.1 Lacipirellulaceae bacterium
AGGGCGTCGCGCTCGCTGAAGATGCCGACGAGTTTGCCGTCGTCGACGACCATGACGCAGCCAATCTTCTCGTCCACCATTTTTTGAAGCACATCGCCAACGGAGGCATCGGGCGCGACCATCGAGGGCGACTTGGGCCAGAGCCGCTCGATGCGATCGCGCAGCAGGTCAGCCTCGACGGTGGAAGCCGGGACGCGGCGGCTCAAATGTGTGAGCGCTGCGCCGCAGGCTTCGCATTCATCGGCGCCTTCGATGTTTTCGGCTTCGCAGTAGGGGCAGAGGATCATGGTGGTTCGAGGGATGAGCGTCGAGAGTCGAGGGCCGGAAAACGCGCTGAGCTTCAATCGATTCTGAAGATCCGTGGCTCTAAATTTGAATTCTGTTCTACCTGACCTTTAGGTTCCTGGTGGTCGGTGACGCTTGATTTTATCGACGTAGCCGGATTCACAAGAATTCGGAATTTACGGTCCAACTGAACTCTTGCGAGTTCAGCTACTCTAGTTCAATTGTCACGGTCCACCAGGTTCGTTCGCTCAACTCTAAACCCTCATCGATCAATCTCTCTCACGCTACGTCCCAAGTGTCGCCGGAGCGGAAAAGTTTATCTAAATCGCCTTTGCCACGTTCGTTCGTCGCCTGTTCGATCTGATCGTTAATCATGACATCGTACCGCGGTCGATCGACGCTGCGGAAGACGCCGATGGGTTCGGGGAAGCCGTCCTCGTATCGCATGCGACTCAGTAGGTAGGCGAGGCTGGGCTCGGCCGCTTTCTCGTCGTGGAAGAGGAGGTCGTCCTCGGTGATGCCTTTGCCCAGCTCGACAACTTCGGGATCCATGCCGTTGAGGCGGATGCCCTTATCGCGATTTTTGCCGAAGATCATCGGTTTGCCGTGGACCAGCTCGAGCGTGGTGTCGGCTTTGGATTCACGCTCCTTGGCGTAGGCCCATGCGCCGTCGTTGAACACGTTGCAGTTCTGGTACACTTCGACGAAGGACGTGCCCGGATGCTGAGCGGCCCGCTTGAGCGTTTCGCCCAGGTGCTTGATTTCCGTATCGATGCTACGGGCAACGAAAGTGCATTCGCAGCCGATGGCGACCGAGAGGGGGTGCAGCGGGTTGTCGATCGCGCCCATCGGCGTGCTCTTGGTCTTTTTGCCGAGCGGAGAGGTCGGCGAGTATTGACCTTTGGTGAGGCCGTAAATGCGGTTATTGAACAGCACGATATTGAGATCGAGATTGCGGCGGATGGCGTGCATCAGATGGTTGCCGCCGATGGAGAGGCCATCGCCATCGCCCGTGATGACCCACACCGTTAGATCCGGGCGAACCGTTTTGAGTCCAGTCGCCACCGCCGGGGCGCGCCCGTGGATTGAGTGCATGCCGTACGTGTTCATGTAGTAGGGGAAACGGCTCGAGCAGCCGATGCCGGAAATGAACACGATCTTCTCGCGGGGGATGCCCAGGGTCGGCATCACCTTTTTCATCTGGGCGAGAATGGCGTAGTCGCCGCAACCGGGACACCAACGTACGTCCTGGTCGCTCGCGAAGTCAGTGGGTTTTAGAACGGGGAGGGGAAGGTCGACGCTCATTGAATTGTAGATTGTTGGATGGTTGATGATGACTGAAGTATGAAATGAATACGGCAACCGCCGACGAGTCGGCGGCTTGGATAAGTCAGCCGCCGTGGGCCACTTTCTCCAGTGCCGCTTTGGGTGGCGCCGTGAAACTGATCGGTTCCGGTGGGGATTGTGTATCCTTACGTTCGCCGCCGAGTAACGACTCGATCTTCTCAACGATCTCGCCGACGCTGAACGGCTTGCCTTGAACCTTGTTCAGTCCGATCGCGTCGATCAAGTACGTCGCGCGAATGACCGTTCGCAACTGGCCGAGGTTAAGTTCGGGAATCAGCACTTTCTTGTACCGCTTCAAGATGTCGCCCAACTCCTTCGGCAACGGGTTCAAATAGCGCAGGTGGCAGTGCGCGACGGCTTTGCCCTTGGCCTGTACGTTGTGTACGGCCGTGGCACACGCGCCGTATGTACCACCCCAGCTCACAACCAGCAAATCGCCGCTCGCCGGGCCGTCGATCTTTTGCGGTGGAATATCGTTGGCGATGTTGGCCACCTTCTGGGCACGCGTATTCACCATATGCTGGTGATTGGCCGGATCGTAGCTGACGTTGCCGGTGACATCCTGCTTTTCCAAGCCGCCGATGCGGTGTTCCAAGCCCGGCGTACCGGGAATGGCCCACGGCCGGGAGAGCCGCTCGTCGCGCTTGTATGGCATGAAATGATCGCCGTTTGACCCGGCTGCGGGATGCTTCACTTCGATCTTCGGCAGATCGGAAAAGTTTGGGATGCGCCACGGTTCAGAACCGTTCGCAATGTAACCATCGGTGAGGAGCATGACGGGAGTCATGTACCGCACAGCCAACCGCCAAGCCTCTTGGGCCACATCGAAGCAGTCGGCCGGGCTGCGCGCCGCGACCACGGGCATCGGGCATTCGCCGTTTCGGCCGAAGATAGCTTGATACAAATCGGCCTGTTCGGTTTTCGTCGGCAAGCCGGTGGAAGGTCCGCCCCGCTGCACATTGATGACGACCATCGGCAGCTCGGTCATAATCGCAAGTCCCAGCCCTTCGCCCTTTAGCGCGATTCCGGGACCGCTGCTGGCCGTGATAGCCATGGCGCCGCCAAATGCGGCGCCGATCGTTGCGGTCATGGCCGCGATTTCGTCCTCGGCTTGGAACGTCAGCACATCGAAGTTCTTGTGCTTGGCCATCTCTTCGAGAATGCTGCTCGCCGGCGTGATGGGGTACGCTCCCAGGAACAGGCGTTTGCCGCTCAAGCGGGCGGCCGCCATCATTCCGTAGGCCAATGCAGTATTGCCAACGATGCTCGTGTATTTTCCGGGTTCGAGCTTGGCTTTTGGTACGTGAAACTGGGTGTTGATCGCCTCGACCGTTTCACCGTAGTGATAGCCGGCTTTGAGCGCCAGCGTGTTCGCCTGGGCGATTTCGGGCTTCTTGCCGAATTTGTCCTGAATGTAACGCAGGGTTGGCTCCAGTGGCCGGTCGTACAGCCAGAATACCAGCCCCATCGCGAAGAAATTCCGGCAGCGGTCCTTTTCCTTCTGACTGAGCTCGAGGCCATCGACGGCGGCGCGCGTGAGCTTGGTCATCGGCACCGTGTAAACGCGATACAATTTCAGGCTGCCGTCTTCGAGCGGATTGGTTTCGTAACCAGCTTGGTCGAGCCCCTTCGCCTCGAAAGCATCGCTGTTGGCGATTAAGATGCCGCCCGCGCGCAAGTCGCCGAGGTTCGTCGCCAGGGCGGCCGGATTCATGGCCACGAGCGCATCGACCGTGTCGCCGGGCGTATAGATGTCCTTGCTCGAGAAATGGACTTGGAAACCGCTCACGCCAGCGAGAGTGCCTTGCGGCGCGCGAATCTCAGCCGGAAAATCTGGAAACGTGGCGATATCGTTGCCCATCAGGGCCGACGTGTTGGTGAACTGCGTGCCGGCGAGCTGCATGCCGTCGCCCGAATCGCCGCAGAAACGCACGGTCGCTTCGTCGAGTGTGCGAACTTGTTTATCTATTACTGCTGTCGTAGCCATCGCTGGTGACGTATCCTCGACCTCAGTCGCCGCACTGAGGATGTTGGGGTGAGAAAGTGCCGGCCACAAGCCGGATTGCCCGGCGGGTTGGATGCGTTTGCGCGACGACAAACTACACGTCAGGCCCTGCTGTCATTATTGAAATCTCGTTGCCGCTCGACAAATTTGGGCGGTTGTCTGCGGCGTCGTTAAGCTCCTTCGCGCGCACGCGGCGCGGACTTGGGATCGGGCGGCAAGTTGTACACCGTCTCGGGAAAATGATCCACGAGATAGTGCACGATACCGTGGACGGCCAAAACGCCGGTGGGTTTATGATCTTTATCAACAATTGGCAAGTGCCGATAGCCGCCCTCGGACATCCTCCGAATCGCCTCGCCGACGGTGGCATTGCATGCAATCGTAGCAGGCGGGCTCGACATGATGTCGCGGACCGGCGTCGACAGGTCGGCCCCGCTGGCCATGACCTTCAACGCGTCGCGCTCGGTGAGAATTCCGACGAGCCTGGTTCCCTCGCAAATGAGCACGGCGCCGGTTCGCTGTGCGCGAAGTAGCTGCAGCACATTGCCAACGCTGTCCTCGGCAGTCGCTGCCAAGGGTTGATCCGGGTAGGCCGAGGCCACACCCTCGCTCTGCAAGCTAAGCTGAAAGTCCACGCTGGACACGGCTATTGAAAAAAATGGTTTCGCGCGGCCAAGTGCACATCATGCGCAAGAACACATTGGGCGGGATGCACTGTCAATTTAGCCCCACACGGTACCGTTACACAAATCTACCATGCGAGAGGCGCGCGTTGAACCGCAGAAGTTTCGGTTTTTCACTGAATTGTTAGGTTGGTACGTCCGACACGGGGGCCAGGACTCCCTGGCTAGCTAAACGCCGCGAAGCGCGAGCCGGGGCGTCCTCGCCCCCGGAGGATCACGGCGTTCCGCCCGGCGATGGTCGTTCGTAAAACTGCGTCAAATCGAGGCCGCCACGTTGCTCTTCTTCGACGATTTTCAATCGCATTTCGAGCTGTTCCAATCGCCGAGCTAGCTGGGGCAGGAGTGCGGCCTCTTTGTCGGCCCGCTTGATTCGCGGGACTTCAGGATAGCCCAGTTGCCGATGCAGGGATGCGAACAGAAACAGAGGATCCTTCTTACGGTTGGCCAGGGCAATTC
>DASZZA010000187.1:0-8692 GCA_035545135.1 Lacipirellulaceae bacterium
TAGGTGCGGCAAGCCTGCCCATTTCTCGACGTGATGCGGGCGAAGCTCGTCGATCGTGAGCTGCGGGTGTTTGTCGACGAAATCCTGCAAGCGATAGCGATACCAATCGTAGGTGGCGGCGGAGCGGTTCCGCTCCACCCAATCCAAAAACAGGTCCATCAAAGCGGCCACGGATTCGCTGGCCACTTTCTGCCGCCGCGGCTGCCGCATAAGCTCGTGGAAGCGCTCGTAAGCTTCCTTTTTCTTCGGCCCTAGATTGTGACGGGTGCCATTGATGGTGACACACCAGATTTTGCGATCGGACCGATACCAAGGCTGGGCTCGGCGAGCCATTGCGATACCCTCCAGCAAAAGAGGCCGGTCTAGTACCGGCAAGCCGAAGGGTCTGCTGCCGGGGACAGGGGCAGCTTTAGAGCTGTCCTGTCCCCATTTCATATGCGCGGGGGGCGGGTAAAATTCTGTACCCGATTCTGTACCCAAGCTTTTTTGAATTGACGTAAGTCCAAGCGCGCCCGGCAGGACTCGAACCTGCAACCCCTGGTTCCGAAGACCAGTGCTCTATCCGATTGAGCTACGGACGCGAACCGTCGGGGAGCCCGAGACGATGGCTTTATCAGCGCTGCGGTTCTAAATCTGCGCTCCTCGGCTGCAGCTCTACCGACATAGCTATCCTTTTACTCGAAATCTCTTCGTCAGGCTACTACCGCAATTTAGCGGTTCCAACGTGTTGGTGGTGGCTGGCTTGCTAATTCGCGAAGCGCCTCTCGAACGCGAATCGCCTGCATAGGAGTGAGGATCAGGTACCGATGCGGGCCGGCACTTTCGAGTTGGAATGAGGTGTCTCCATCGTCCGACACCTTCACTCGGCCTGGCGGCGATAAATCGAAGTAACCGTCGTCGGGTCGAACTGCATAGAGCACGCTGGTTAAATCCCACGTTGGGCGATTGTGCGGCGGCGACTTATATAGCACGTAGGCTTCTGCCAGCGGATGATGCGGAACGTAGGCAAAATCGCGCTCGATACTCTCGGCCGGGTAGGGGACCTCGATACCGATTTCGAAGCCGCTGAAAACGATCGGCGTGGGCCAACTAGCGAACAGAGCCCGAGCGGACGGAACATCCATTTTCACGTTGTACTCAAACGTTGGTCGGTGGCTCTTCGGCGCAAAGGAGCCTGCCATCACCGAGAGCAGTCGAACTTTTCGTCGAGCAAGCTCGGCACCGGACAGCGGGCATACGGCATCCGGCGGCGAACCAAGCAAACGGGCGAGGTTCGTGGAAAAGCCGACTTGGACGATGACAATGCTATGATCTTCCGCCGCCGCGAGCGTAGCACGTAACACCGCAACGGCTTCTGGCGAGTTCTCCCCGCTCATCAGGTCGTGCGGATACCGTAGCGCATCGCCATCTTTTACATTGGCGAGGCCTGTGTATTTGCTGGCGTCGGACGTTGCCCCGTGTCGCACGACCCCGATCGGAATATCTCCCCGGCCATAAAATGTGTTCACCGCATCGACAAACGCGGCGGAGAGCGGTTGGTCCTTTGTGATCGTGACGGCCAGCAGCTTGCATTCTCCGCGGCTTTGCAGGGCGTGAATGACGCCGAGGGCCAACGCATCGTCGATGTCGTTGCCTATGTCGGTGTCGAAGATCAAAGGGATGGGGCGTTTGGCGGCAGCTTCGGTGGGCGCGGCGCGACAGATCGCAAGCGCTATGAGCGCACAAACGATGAACGCACGGAATCGGCACAACATGAGTACACGACGCCAGTAAAACGTTAAGCAGACCCTATTCGTTACTTCTTGCTCTCTAATGAGAGCTGCGCGGCAATTGAGCCAAAACAACGGGTGGCATGCCCACGGCTCCGCGTGGGCATGTGCGGAAATTCGCGTCAACATGGCCACTCCGAACAGCGGCCGTGGCCCCGGTGATTCATTCGCAGCGCATCTTCAAAAGAAGCTCTGCTGGAATCAAGGCGTTTTACTGGATAGCAATCGACGGGGCCAGTAGTTGGCGAAGGTTGGCCAGCAACGGCGTTAAAGAGTTGTATAACCCACTAGCGGGACGATTGCAGGCGCCCTTGGACGCCGGTTTCGTTGACCAACAATGTGCTTCTTTCTACCCTTAATGCTAGGGAAGAGGATATGAGATATTGCGGGCGGCGAATCTTGGGGACGGTATTGGCGGGCTTTTGCGTTCTCGCATCGAGTTCTCGCGCGCGGGCCACGGGAGTTCCCATAAGCGGATTCTATCCGTTTGCCGGGATCAGCCTGACGGATAAATTCTCTGAAGATGACGGCGACATTTCGGCGCACGCCGAGACTTCGTATTCCGGCAACCCTCTGAGTGCGAGTGGCAACCCGTACTTCGACATCGCACTGATCGATACGGGGGCCGCGGCCTCGCTGCTCACTTCCACCAGCGACGCGGCATTTAACGTGCAGGGAGCCGGTTTTCGTGGCACGGAGCCGCTGACTCTTGGTGGCGCAACAGGTTCACTTGTAGCGACGATCAATGATCCATTTGGCGTCTATGCGTCTGGCGTCGGCGCGCCGAACCGCACAAGCGCCAGCGGCAGCCCGCTGGCACTCAATACGAGTTTGATGGCCGGCCAATCGAACGTTTCGGTTGCGACGCTCCCTGCCGAATCGGACCTGCCAAACATCCTCGGTATTCCGTTCTCCAGCCAATATGCCACGTATATTCGGAACGATCAGCCACAAATCTTTTCATTGAATGGGAAAACGGTTCGCACGCCGCAGATCCAGTTCAATGCGTTGGGAAGCGGTGGCCAAGGCATCAGCCGCCGGGTGCCGATTACGCTCGACAGCCCCGACGCTTTTCTATCGCCGCCTTCGTACTTTCCGAATTTCGGAGGCGTGCTTAATGGTGATCCATATTCCGAAAACCCCACCGCGCCGACGGTGATGTTCAACGGCAGCTTGCAGCCAGCGGCAGCGTACTTCGTCAATACAAGTGTAACTAACAAAGGCATCACACTGAGCGGTAAACCATTTCTATTGGATACTGGGGCCGATATCAGCGTGGTGTCCGAGATTAACGCCGTAAACTTGGGATTCGATCCAACGCTTGATACGCCGGATTTCACAGAGAATATTCTGGGCTCGGGCGGAACGCTGGACAAAGTACCGGGGTTTTACGTGGACCAATTGCAAATCCCGGCGGTCGGCGGCACTATCACACTGACGCACGTGCCTTTTATCGTTCTGGATTTTCCGAATCCGGCGCACGTTGGCAATGTTGCGGAAGGGCTCATCGGAATGAACGCCCTTGCAGGCCGCAACATTGTCATCGATCCCAATCCGGCCACCGGCAGCGGCGGCAATAACCCCAGTTTGTATGTTAGCGATCCGGTTACGACGAGCCACGACTGGTCGAACCCGACTTCGAGTGGAAGCTGGACCGCCACGGGAAATTGGAATGCATCGGGCGCGCCAAGTACCCTGTGGATTGCCAATGTTCGAAATGTGTCGGGCAGCGCGCAGGAAGCAGTCGTTTCAGCGAACTCGACTGTGTGGGAGCTGAACGTATCGGGCAGCGGCGCGGCGGCGATGAATGTCCGCATCGCCAATGGGGTGACGCTCTCGTCGTTTTCGGGCGCGAACATCGAAACTGCCGGCAAAATCGAACTTCAAAGCGGCACATTGGATTCGCAATACGTCGATATTCGCGGCGGAACGCTCAGCGGCAACGGCACGATTGCCGTCGGTAGCGGTCCCATTGTCGGTCAGGTTGAAAATCACAGCGGAGTTGTCGCACCATCCGACAGAGCGGCGGGCAGCCCGATCGGCACGCTCAGTATCGGCGGTCGGTTTGTGAATGACGAAGCTGGCACGCTGGCCATCGACTTAGGCGGTCCGACCGGCGGCACGCAGTACGACCGTATTCAAGTTGACAATGACGCCGCGCTGGATGGCACGCTCGCCATTTCGCTAATTAATCTCGGCAGCGGATCGTACGCACCGGCAGTCGGCACGACATTTACGATTCTCACAGCCGGCGATGGCGTCGGCGGCGCGTTTGCGAGCGTGCAAGGGCCCGACGGCTATAACTGGCAAGTCATTTACCTAACCAATAGTGCGCAGCTCGTCGTTGGCAATCCGGGAGACTTCAACAATGATGGCGTAGTGGACGCCAGCGACTATGTCGTTTGGCGCAGGAATAGCGGAGGACCATTGAACTATCAGGCGTGGAGAAGCCACATCGGAGTGACGTACAGTGGCAGCGGCTCGTCCGAAAATGCCGTGGCAAGCGTTCCCGAACCGGCCAGCAGCCTGATCATCGGCCTGGCCGCGTGCATATTTGCGTTACGTTCCCGCCGTCTGGTCGGGTCGTTCGGTACGCAGCGTCGATGAGCTGTGAATTTTCGTCTTGCTCGTGAACCGCGGCGTGATGAGGCCGTTTTTCTTCATTGGTATAACGACGTCGACGGTTACTTCCTGCGTGTCGCTGGTGATCGTCTTCGGCGTGATCGTGATTTTAGCGCCACGAGCGCCGACGATCTTCAGCATGTTTTTGGCTGTCTTCTTGGCATCGTCTGCCGTAGCGCCGGGCACAATTGCAGCCCGGGCAGCCTCGTAGGCCGCATTGTCGGCCGTATGACGCATCACATTGAGCCATCCGAATTCGAACGCTGCCAACAAGAACAGAAAGAAAATCGGCGCCGTGACGGCAAATTCGACGGCAGCCGCCCCGCGGCGAGCGTCGCGCGGCCGGGCGACGTTGTGGCGCTGATCGGAAATAAAGTGGTGTTTAAACATTGGTCACAGTTCGGATGACGGATGACGGATAATCCCCTTCATCGCTCATTCGTCATCTTTCATCCATCACTTCTCCTAGTTTGTCAGCATCACCGGCAGGGTGGCGGCGATTTCCTGGAAAATGTCCTTGAGCGCTTCGGCCGTGGGAGCGTGGAAATGTTTGCCGCCGGTTGCGGCTGCGACGGCTTCCATGCGTTTGATGTCGGCATCGGCGCTAAATGTGATCGTGTGGATCACGATGTCTTTCTTGGCTGCATTTTGGGCCGAGAGGATTGGCTCCGGCCCCAGGTTATGAATCCCGTCCGTCATCACGATCATTGTCTTGACGGCGAAGGGGCGGGCTTTTTTCCCCGTGAGCACTTTGATACCGTTGTCGATGCCGGCCGAAATATCGGTTTCCCCTTTTACGGGCCGGCTGCTCAAGTCCTTCATGACGTTCCGAATAACTGTGTAGTCACTCACCAAATCCGAATTGATATCGGAAAGCGTATATCGGTAGCCGCACTCGAACGTATTACTTGAGTAACTCACTAGTGCAACGTGTTCGTCCTGAGGTGTTTCCTCCAGCTGATCCAGAAAGGCCTGGAGCGCGATGTTCAGTGCGCCCCAGCGGCTGCGCGTCGGATCCGGCGGACCACAATTAGGCGCCCCGGGAGGAAGTTGCGAACCGCCCGCGAGCGTCCACATCATCGAACCGGACCGATCGACTACCAGACAGATATCGCGATCAAGCTGCGTGGAAACGGCCTGCTCTTTCGGTTCGAATTGGCGAATGCCAAGTGCGCCGGCGAAGAGCAAATTCACGGGCCCATCGAGCGAACCCTTCGTGCGCTGACCCGTTACACGCACGGCGTTTGGCTTCGATCCACCGGGCGTGAATACGAACTTCGCATCGTCGGATGGTTGCGTGCTGTTGCCGAATTCAATATCGCGGTTGGCCAGCAGGAGCGGTTCGCCTGCCACCAGGTTACGTTTGGCTGCCGCCTTGGCTTCCTTGCGAGCCGCGCTGATTGACTGTGCCAGACTCAACTCCTTGGCTCCCGCTCGGGCGGCCGCGTCGGTCGACGTCCGGAGCTGCGAGCGCACCAACTGCATCCAAGCTACGTCGATCGCGAACGCCGCCATGATGACACACAGCGGCAGACAAATCGCGATCAGAACCATCATGGCACCCTGGCGAGACGGACGGCGTGCATTCGTTCGCGTACGTTTCATAGGATGTTGTCTCGTAAGAGGTGGGTTGAGCGGCTAGAGCCGTTTTCAAATTAATGTAGCCGGCGGTCTGTCGCCCCGGACGTTAAATACTTAATCCGGCCTCGCACAGGCCGGCTACAGATAAAAGTAACCTGATCTAGTAAGAGCTTCTAACAAAATGGCTTCGGAGAGCCGGACAGTCCCATTTTGCTCCGAAGACTCCGTAAAATTGGGACAGTCCCCGGCCATTTCGTTAGAAGCTCTAAGTCGGTTTATGTCTTTATGCCTTCTTGGTTGCTTACTTATTTTGAATCAATTTTCAATCATCATGCTTGCCGTGGTGGTGAGTTTCTTACCGCGAAAGAATACTGGCGGTACGGGCGAGTTTCGCGCACATGGAGCGGTAATCGTCACGTTGACGTAGTCGCCTGGACTTAGCGAGGCGATGTCCGATGGATCGACGCTAACCTTCGATCCTTTGATTCGGCGGTCGGAAAGAATTTGATCGCAGATGGATTGCACGTTTGTGGCAGTCGCTCCTCGTTCAATCGCCGTTCGCACGCCTTCGTATGCGGCGACAGTGAGCGACTGCTTCAGGAAAATGGCCGAGCACGATTCGATCGTCGCCAAGACCAAGAGCACGACCACAGGCAAACACACGGCCAGCTCCGCCGCCGCGACGCCGCGCGACCGAAGTCGCCGCGCCGGAACTTTGCGATTGCTTCCCAAACGATTTGACCGCCGGATCAGTCTCATGATGTTTCAGAAATTCGTAAGCGTTTCGAACTCAACCAGCCAGAAAAGCCATTACGGCTGTGCTCGAAGTCGAGCTGGTTACGCTACTGTTTGGAACTAATGGTAACCGTTTGATCGTCTCGAGCCGTATCGGCTTCGTCGTCCAGGGCACCCAGCCGTGAGAGCATGTTGTTGTAGTCGTCCGCAAGGTCGCGCCAGAAATCGTGGCGGCGGAATTTCAGCTTCTTCGGCGCACCGCCTTGCGCCACTTCGCGGATCGCACGTCGCAAGCTGAAAATCGGGCCGGCGAACCGGTTGCTCAGCTTAATCGTGTCCATTACGAACACAGGCAGCAGGAACACCATGACGAGCAACAGCGGGCCTTGAACCAACCACATGTCGTGCAAATGGGCGGAAAGCGGCCGGAATGGATCGGCCAGCACCTGCAGAATGAATGTGACCACAGCGGTAATCAACGTGAACACCAACCAGTGGAGGATGACCCGGCGCGCAAGTGCCCCTTGCACGTTGGAATCGATGAATTGCTTCTTACGACGGGGAATAGCCATGAGTGAACCCCCAAAACAGCACGGACCGATAATTGGCCGCTACCAGTCGGCAGTTGACCGTTAGGAAAGCCTACGTCACACGTTCGAGACCAGCGGACACGCGCGAAGAGGCATTTAAGAAAACTGCGGGACAACTCGTATCCCGCTTAGCCGGCACATTCGGCACAACCAATTTTCCATGTTCCGCCTAACGCTGCCGCACCCTGATGCCGTCTTCCAGCTGATCGCTCGGGTGAAGCACTATGAGGTCGCCTTCAGAAAGGCCATCGAGAATTTCAGCCTCCAGTCCGTTTTGGCGGCCAACGTTGACCTTCCACTGGTGGGCCACGCCGTTTTCCACCTTGAATACGGCTGGCTCCGTTCCCACGCGAAACAACGCGCTCGTTGGAATCTTCAGTACGTCGTGCGCTTCATCGATAACAATGCGTGCCTCGACGCGGTAGGCATCGCCCAACGTGCGGCGTTTCTCGAGCGGATCAACAAAGTCGGCAATTACCCAAACGCGTTGTTCCTCAACTCCCAATGTTGAAATCTTGGTAAATCCAGACGGTTCGACGACCCGCACTCGCGCGCGAAGCGGCGCCTTGCCGCCCCAATGTTCCAAAAGCACCGGATCACCGGGATGGATTTTCACCGCATCGCGCGACAGCACGTCGATTTCGACCTCCAAATCGGCCGGGTCGCCGAGTTCAATCAGCGGCGTACCGGGCGTGACCACTGCCGAGCTCTCTTGAAATACTCGCAGCACGCGGCCGTCGATCGGAGAATAGATCGGAAAATTCCAGCCGTTGTCGCCGCTTAGGTTTGCATCGCTCGCAATCGGCGCTTCATGTGGATCTCCGTTGCCGGCGAGGTCCGCACCCGAATCCCGCTCCGGCGAGTTACCAGTCGTATTGGCGCGCCCCGGGTTATGGATAACTTCCGGACGCGGCCGTGAGCGCAGCAGCGCGGCGCGGGCTTGTTCCAATTCGAATTTTGCGATCTCTTCGGAGACTTTCGCGGATCGCAGTTCTTCGCTGCGCTGTCGATCGATCATTTCTGCATTTTCGACGTCCGACTGAGTCACACCCTTGCCTGCAAACGCCTTGCGCATACGCGTCAGCTCCGACTCGGCGAACGCCTGCCCGGCACGGGCTTTTTCCAGCTCGGGCTCCACCTGCCGCAGGGTGGCTTCGGCCGCCTTGACGCGTGCTTCCGCCTGCGCAACAGTGCGCGCGTCGAGCAGTTCCGGATCGCGTGGCTCGATCATCGTGAGCAAGGACTTACCGGCTTCGACCGCGTCGCCAGGCCGCATTTCGATCCGCAAAATGCGTCCAGTGAGCGGCGCCGAGACGACGTACTTGTCGTGGATTCGCGTCTTGCCTTCTTGATCGACCGTGACGCGCACGTTGCCCCGAACCACTTTGACGAGAT
>DASZZA010000188.1:0-8419 GCA_035545135.1 Lacipirellulaceae bacterium
AAGAAGCGGCCTGCAACGGCAACTTCCAGAATCGCGACGAATTGTATGAAGCGGCCGTCGACATCGTCATCCGCGAGCGGCGCGGCAGTTGCTCGTTGTTGCAGCGGGCACTCGGCATTGGTTACGGCCGGGCTGCTCGGCTTATCGACTTCATGGCCGAGGACGGCGTCGTCGGCCAGTACAACGGCTCCCAGGCTCGCGACGTGCTTATCTCGCTCGAAGATTGGGAATCGCGCCACCAGGATGCAGTAGTGAGTGCGGCCCCCATCGGCACGGCGTTGGCGGCCGGAACTGGTAACGCTAGCCCGAAGGAGCGCACTCCCGCGACTTCGTCAGGCCGAATGACTGCGGCCACGGTCGAACCTCGCCGTCGCAACAAAATTGTGCCCGCCGTGGACGAGCCGAGCGATCTCGACGATGAAGCACAACACGACACCGACGAACACGAAGAGTACGACCACGAAGAGTGGGATGATGAAGTCGACGAATCCGAAGACGAAGACGACGGCGACGAAGAACTGGCCGACGATGACGAATGGGAAGACGAAGCAGAGGACGATTCGGATGAGGAGGTTGCCGAGGATGAAGAGACGGACGAAGAAGATGAAGCACTAGAGCAAGACGACGAAGAAGTCGATTACGATGACGAAGAGTGGGAAGACGTTGAAGAAGAGGATGAAGTCGCTGAGGAGAAGAAGGATCCAGAAAAAATCTCAATTCCCCACAATCGACGAACGCGAGCGACTCGCTAAGAATCTCCCGCAAAACCCGGCCAATTCGGCCGGTTTTTTTCTTTGGTAACGCCACAAAGCCGCCTCCATTCATCGGCGTTGGCATACATGTTGCTGCCTGGCGGGCTGGTGGCGGATCGACCTATATTTGATTACGATTTGGGAAAACCGAAGTCGGTACGAATCGAGGAGGATACAGCGATGAGTTTGGACCGCTACAGAATCATCCGCGTCTTAGCATATATGTCGTGTGGTGTCTTCGCCCTTTCGACGATGTTCGCCTATGCAAAGGACAAAGAGGAATCGGTTCTGGTCAACAAGCCGGCGGCCGCCGCCGAGAACGGTCCAATTCTGCCACCACCTGCCAAACGGTCGAGCGTAAATGTTTCCGAACCACAGACGACGACCCCGCCCGCGGCGAATTCGCCGGCGAAACAGCCGTTCATGCGCCCGGCCGAACCACTTCACACCCAGCCCAAGTCGACCGTTCCGAGCGAAGGCCTCCCTGCGCCAGCAGGAGCGCAAACCGCGCCGCTCGCCGTTCAGCCCGCCGTGCACGTTCATCCGGCGCCGCCCATCAATTACGACACCCATCACCGTGCGCGGCGCATGTATCGCTCCGGGCAGGTCGAGGTCGTGATGGTGGCTCAAGACCCGGCCAATGGCTGCTGCTATGAAATTCCGCTCTGCATACCGGCCTGCTGCACCGGCGCGCCTGCCGTTTCCAGCGGCCGCGGCATCTTCGGCCGCGGCGTGGTCGAGTACTGCTGGTCATGCGGCTTCAAGGCGAAAGTGAAATTCCGCCACGTGCTGGGCGATGTGAAGGTCGACTACGAAGTGGATTGATGCGCCGCCAACCTGCCATAATTTGCTTATGGCAACCGATGCAATCTTTTGAAGGGACCCAATTTATCTGCAATCGATCCAAAGACGGAGCAAGTTGTACAGTTGTTCGATCCCCGCGCGGACAATTGGAATGAGAACTTTGCGTTAGTGGACGATCGTATTGTTGGACGCACCGCAATCGGCCGTGCAACCGCGGCACTGCTTAAAATGAATGATCCGGATCGCGTCCAACTTCGCCGAACTTGCCGCACTTGGGCTGGATGTCGTCTGACCGTGAATTTACCTCGGCGCATCCCACCACCAAGCACCCGCGGCCAAATCCTTCGGTGCGGGAACCACACGCTGAATGGCCGCATCCGCACTGTCAGCCGCTCTGGTTGTTCGCAACACGTCGCCGGGCGCCACCATTACGCCGCCGCTCACGCCGGCAATGATCAGCCGTTGATTAATCACGCGATGGTTGATAACCGTTTCCACCTCGCGCGGCGGCTTTCGATGCTGAACGCGCAGCTTGTTGCTATCGTCAAATAGTGTCGACTTCCAATGAACTCGCTCTGGGAGCCCTTCTGTTCGGATGATGGCAACCGCCATCGCCAGATCGAAGATATTTCGCAACTCGCCATAGACCGGGTACTTTTTCGCCAACTCAGCAAAATGTGATGTAAACGACTCCGCGAATTGCCGGTTGAGCGGTTCGCTCGCCCCGGTGTGCACTCGCTGGCCCTGCTGGGCCAATAACTCGTTTTCGCTGAGAACGCGTGCCCCCTGCCCGACGAGCTGAAATGCATCGCGCGCTTCGGAATGCGGAAGCGCATCGTATTGGAGCGCGAACCACCATCGAAGCACCGACATCGCCGGCGGAGTTTCACCCGGCCGCAGACGGATCGACTGCAGGTAGCTCTCCATGCCGTCCACGCCATCGGCCAGCCCCATGCCGATGAGCTTCATGTGGTAATCGGCCTCGACGAGCACACGCGCCACGCGGGTCGTCGGATCGATGCCGAAAATGTCGATGTCTTGCCGGCCGACGCAGTCGCGAAGTTCCAAGAGCCACTGCTTGCGGTGGCTCGGCTCCAGCGGCTTCTTGCTGGACGCGTCCAGAAACGCCTGCGTTTTGGCGAGCGCTTCCTGCCGCGGGTTGATCGAGCAACCGAAATGGCTGTCGGCAGCCGGCGCACCGCGCCGCCAGATGGTGAGCAAATCGTCGAGCCGCACCACGGGCACCTGGGTATCGCGCGACAATATGTATCCCGTCTTATCGACAAACCAATCGCCGGCCGGGCCGGCAAGCACCAGGTCGCCAGTCTCCGGATAGGCGAAAATGTAGCGCACCCGCTGCAACCCGGCGAGCGTGAGCATTTCCGGATCGAGCTTCTTGTGTGCCGCTTGCCGGCTAGCAATTGCGCGCTCCAGTCGTGGCAGCGAGATAAAACGAAGTTTGCTGGCCGACGCCGGTCGATCGGCCAGTTCGCCCGCCGGCGCCGATCCACGCAGCGCGGCAAGGTCTCGCGCCAACTCTCTAGCCGCATCGGTGTGCGATTGCAGCTTCAGCGCGCCGGCCGTATCGACGAGTACGCCACCCGGAAACGCGCGGATATCGGCCTGCCCGCCGCCGTTCTGCGACCAGGTATCATTCGCGATCGTCGATTGTATCAGGTCGATGAGCGAGTCGAAGTCGGCGTTTGCCGCGGCGCCGCGATTCGCGCCGTTCGGTCCCACATTGACATTGGGGCCAAAATTCGGCCCCGCAAAGAGCGGGTTTTGCTGCGCGCCGGGTGGGGCAATGACGGCTCGCTGAAAGTTCTGCCCTTGCTGATTGTTGGGCGGCTGCTGCGCCTCCGACCTGCAGGCGCACGCCACTATGGCCGCAACGCACACAATGTTGGCGGCAAAAAACTTCCCCGCCGTTAATCGTCCACAAAGCCGCGACAGCGAATGAACGGAACGCATCGTACCCCTCCTGGCGTCGATCCCCTGTCCTAATCGTAGCTGGAAACTCACCCTATTCCCAGTTGGTCTGCGAAAGTCCCCAGGGCTATTGAAAGGTCGAAGGTGCGATGAATAGCCGGCGAGCTACGTCTCGCCGGATCAGCAACAATCTCCGAGTGTTTCCGGCGAGGCGCAGCTTGCTGCCTATCGTCAAATCCTTCCTACATTCAAATCTTCAGTTGCCCAGCGATAGTACCCCTTCACCTCGCAACTTCCATGGCCCATTCGACGCACCGAAAATCCAAAATTCCGCGTGCAATCGGCCGCCAACTGCGTTAGAATGGACCGCGCGAAACTGAGGATTCGAAAACCGATCGCGAACCCCCACCCCCATCGGCCCCACCACCAACCGCGGCACCATTAACGCCGCACGGATCCTCGGGCTGACGACCCTGCGGTCCGCCCCCCCGCTCGCGTAAACTCCCATGCAACAACTACCGGCCCCGTAGCCCTTGCGAAAGGTGTATCGACACCCTATGCACTACGACCGAGCCTCACTGCTGCCCGTCGTCGCAAGCCTGCTCGTCGTTTGCGGGTTACTAGGTCCCGTCTACGCCGAATCACCGGTGCCGTCGAAAGAGGGCGTCGAGTTCTTTGAAACGCACATTCGACCCGTACTGGTCGACAAATGCTATCAATGCCATTCGGCGAAGGCCAAGAAGCTCAAGGGCGGCCTTCGGCTCGACACGGCCCAGCGGATGCGGGCCGGCGGCGAATCGGGCCCAGTGATCGTGCCCAACAAGCCGGATGAAAGCCCGCTGATTTCGGCGCTTCGATACGAGTCCGAGCAAATGCCGCCCAGCGGAAAGTTGGCCGAACCGGTCATCAACGATTTCGTGAAATGGGTGTCCATGGGCGCGCCGGACCCGCGCACACAGGAAGACGCCGCCGAGACAAAGAACGAGCCAAAACCATACCCGCTCGATCGTTGGATCTACAAACGACCGCAACGACCAGCGCCGCCCACCGTGAACCACATGGCCGCCGTTCGCTCGGACATCGATCGGTTCGTTGTGGCCCGATTGGAATCGGCCGGCCTTACCCCGTCGCCGCAAGCCGAGCCACGCGCGCTCTTTCGCCGATTGTACTACGACTTGATTGGCTTGCCGCCGACCGCCCAAGAACTAGACGAATTCGCCGCCGATCCGAGTGACGCACGCTACGCAGCTACAGTTGATCGACTACTGGCGTCGCCGCAATTCGGCGAGCGCTGGGGCCGATATTGGCTCGACATCGCCCGCTACGCCGATACGAAAGGGTACGTCTTCCAGGAGGATCGCAGTTACAAAGAGGCGTATACGTATCGCGACTGGGTGATTGCGAGTTTCAACTCCGATCGTCCCTACAATAAATTCATCGTTGCGCAAATTGCCGCGGACCAGATCGGCGATCCTTCGTGCGCGCCAGCGATTGGCTTTTTGACGCTTGGCCGGCGATTTCTCAATTCCCAACCCGACATCATCAATGACCGGATCGACGTCGTGTCGCGCGGCCTGTTGGGACTTACCGTGGGATGTGCCCGCTGCCACGATCACAAATACGATCCCATCAAGTCCGCCGACTACTATGCGATGTATGGCGTCTTCGCCAGTTCGCAGGAGGAGGCGCGCAAGGATTGCCCGCCGATGCTGGTTGATAGCGCGAAACCGTACGACCCGGTCGTATTCCTGCGGGGTAATCCGGCGAATCCGGGCCCGAAAGTCGATCGGCGATTTCTCGATTGCCTATCGCCCAATGGAAAAGCTGCGCCATTCCAGCAAGGCAGCGGCCGCCTGGAAATGGCTCGGGATATCGCCAGCCGCGATAATCCGCTCACTGCCCGGGTTTGGGTCAACCGGATCTGGGAACATCTCTTTGGCCATGGCATCGTCGACACGCCCAGCGATTTCGGCGTGCGCGGCACGCCGCCCACCCACCCCTTGCTGCTCGATTGGCTCGCCAGTGACCTTATGGATCACCACTGGTCCACCAAACGAATGATCCGCCAAATCGTGCTTTCGGCTACCTACCGACAATCGAGCGCGATGCGCGCCGAATGCACTGCTGTCGACCCAGAGAACCGGCTGCTGTGGCGGGCCAATCGCCGGCGGCTCGATTTGGAAGCGCTGCGCGATTCGTTGCTCGTGGCAGCCGGACGGCTTGATACGAAGATGGGTGGGCCGTCTGTTTCGATCACCACCGCACCGTTTTCGACTCGCCGAGCGGTCTACGGCTATATCGAGCGACAAAATTTACCCGCGTTCTTCCGCACTTTCGACTTCGCCAACCCCAATACGCACACGCCGGTCCGACCACAAACGACTTCCCCGCAACAAGCGCTGTTCCTCATGAATAGTCAGTTCGTAATCGAGCAAGCCTCGTACCTTGCCGCGCGAAGCAATCCCCAACTGGGCGGCGGCGACTCCTCATCGCCGGATCACGATGCGGCCGCAAATCGCGTACGCCGCATTACGCGGTTGTTCCGATGTGCCTTGGGCCGTGATCCGACCATCGACGAAGTTACAGATGCACTCGATTTCGTTGATGGCCGACATAGCGACGCCTCCGCCGCACTTACCGACCAGTTGGCGTGGCAGTTCGGCTGGGGTACGTACGATGAGCCCGCCCATGCCATGCGATTCCAACAACTACCGCACTTTGCAAACAACGCTTGGCAAGCCGGAGCGGCGCTTCCCGATCACGCGCTCGGTTGGGTACGGTTAACGGCCGAAGGTGGCCATCCCGGCGACGCGCAGCACGCGGCCATACGTCGCTGGACCGCGCCGTCGGCCGGCACGGTGCATATCGAGGGCGTGCTCGCGCATCCGGCAAACCGAGGAGATGGAGTTCGCGGTCGTATCGTCGCAAGTCGCGTAGGGATCGTCGGTGCTTGGCAGGTCGCACATAGCCAGGCAGGCACGAGCCCGGCGCCGTTCGCCGTGCAGAAAGGCGATACCATCGACTTCATTACCGATAGTCGTGGCGGCGTCGATTCGGATACGTTTAACTGGCCCGTCACATTGCGACTGACCGCAGCCGGTACCAATTCCGACCACGTTTGGGAGTCGACTAGCGGTTTTCATGGACCGCTGACGCCACCACTCACGCGCTGGCAAGAGCTGGCCCAGGTACTAATGATGAGCAATGAATTCGCGTTTATCGACTAGCAGGAACCGGTAGGTGGGCACCACGCACCAAAAACAATATTGGACTGCTGGTGCGCAATGCCCACCCTACATGCTCCCCACCGTACGCTGAACCCACATGGAGGCTAGTTTATGAAACTTCCATTTCAATTAGAGCACCTGGCTCTCACACGACGCGAGCTGCTTCATCGCTGCGGCATGGGATTTGGCGCATTGGCGTTGGGCGATTTGATCCTTCAGGCGCAACGTGCGTCCGCCGCATCAACCGACCCGCTATTGCCGAAGGCCCCCCAATTCACGCCCCGAGCGAAACGCATCATCCACCTGTTCATGAACGGCGGACCATCGCATGTCGATACGTTCGACCCCAAACCGGCGCTCGCCAAATACGCCGGCAAGCCGCTGCCAGGCGGTGCGTTGCCCACCGAACGCAAGACCGGCGCGGCTTTCGCATCGCCCTTCAAGTTCCACAAATACGGCCAAAGCGGCATCGAGGTGAGTGAAATCTTCCGCCACACGGCCGAATCCATCGACGACATCGCCGTGATTCGCTCGATGCACGCCGACGTACCAAACCATGAACCCTCGCTGCTGCTCATGAACTGCGGCGATGCCCGGCAGATTCGGCCAAGCCTCGGCTCATGGCTCTGTTATGGCTTGGGTAGCGAAAACCAGAATTTGCCCGCGTTTGTCGCCATGTGCCCGTTCGGCTACCCGATTCAGGAAACGCAGAATTGGCAGGCCGGCTTTCTGCCCGGAATCTACGAAGGTACGTATATCGACACGCAGCACACAGCCGTGGAACAGTTGATCGAGCATATCCGCAATGACCGCGTATCGATGCCCGAGCAGCGGAAACAACTCGATCTGCTCGAACGCCTGAACACGCGTCATTTACAGGCTCGTCACGACGATGCGGCGTTGGAAGCCCGCATCCGTTCGTTCGAACTGGGTTTCCGCATGCAGACCGAAGCGGCCGATGCGTTCGACGTTCGCCGCGAGCCGCAGTACATTCGCGACATGTACGGGCCCGGCGTGCAGGCCCGGCAACTGCTCATCGCCCGGCGACTCGTAGAGCGCGGCGTGCGCTTCGTGCAGGTTTGGCACGGCGCCGGTCAGCCGTGGGACAGCCACGACGACTTGGAAGTCAACCACCGCCGACTGGGCCAAGAGTGCGACCAGGCGGTCGGCGCGCTGCTGGTCGACCTCAAACAGCGCGGTCTGTTACAGGACACGCTCGTCATTTGGGGCGGCGAGTTCGGACGCACGCCCTCCGTCGAGCTACCCAAAAAAGGGTCAAATGCCGGCCATATCAATGGCCGCGACCATAACCATTACGGCTTTTCGATGTGGCTGGCCGGCGGCGGCGTTCGCGGAGGTTACGTCCACGGGGCCACGGACGAATTCGGCTTCAAGGCCGTGGAAAAGCCGATGCATGTCCACGATCTGCACGCGACAATTCTCTACCTCATGGGCTTCGACCACAAAAAATTCACCTACCGCTACGCCGGCCGCGATTTCCGCCTCACCGACGTGTTCGGCCATGTCGTCCACGACCTCATTGCATGAGCCCGTTTAGCGTCGGCGACAACGCCGAATCTATTCCAAACGGCTCCATCGTTTGGTAGCTTTTCCGACGGCCACCGCCGACGCTAACCACATCCAATTGACCGTGGTAAAAAGGCGCAAAAAAACGACTCCCGCCGCGGTGGGAGGAGTCGTTTTTTT
>DASZZA010000189.1:0-8209 GCA_035545135.1 Lacipirellulaceae bacterium
ATACGGAACGACCCCCGTAATATGCGCGGCGCCCGCAGCGCGTGCAGCATCGGCGAGTAGAGCCAGCACCATCAAGCGGTCGTTCACCGGAGCGCACGTCGGCTGCACAACCAACACAATTTTACCACGCACGTCATCCGAGACATGGAGTTTCGTTTCACCGTCGGCAAACGTGGTGATTTCGACTCGCGATATAGGTACGTCGAGTTCGCGCGCAAGCCGTTCGCCAAGCGCCGGATGCGCATTGCCGCAAATCAGCGTTAGGTTATGCGTTGCCATTTGGTCGTGGATTTGAAAACAGCCTCTCTGAATGTTTTTTGAAGCAATCCCCATGCCGAGTTTCTCGCACGCTCAACGCGCTTCCCAAAAGTGGGCGATCGGAACGAGCATCGGAGGCTTATACGTGCGCAGCTATCTGACATCGTGCGATTTAGCACACCTACAATGGTACCGCGTGGAGTTTCTCACCCATGCAAGTTGGTGTGAACTCGTTTGCAATCGGCACGTCGACAACCAGTGGCATGTCCATTGCACGATTTATACGCCGAGCAACGAGTATTTGAACGATATAACGATACGTGGCCATTGCGCACGCGCTGAATCATGCTACGGATACGACAAAATGGGCTGAGCCTACTTCGTTGCGAATCATGAACGACGAGATAACCATATTCCTGTGCGGGGATGTGATGACGGGCCGCGGCATCGACCAGATTCTACCGCGCCCAAGCGATCCTGAACTTCACGAGCCGCGAGTCCGCGACGCGCGCGAATACGTACATTTGGCTGAGGCAGCACATGGCCCGGTACCCAGACCTGTTAATGACGATTACGTCTGGGGAGATGCCATTCAAGAATGGAATCAAATTCGGCCTGAGGTGAAGATTGTCAACCTTGAGACCGCGATTACTTCCAGCGATGATTTCTGGAAGGGCAAAGATATCCATTATCGGATGTCGCCCAATAACATTGGTTGTTTGGGAACCGCGAAAATCGATTGCTGCACGTTGGCAAACAACCATGTTCTTGATTGGGGCTATCAAGGTTTAGAAGAGACACTCAAATCCCTCGATTTGGCCCGCATACGAACTGCTGGAGCTGGCCGCAACTTGGTGGCCGCCGAAGCGCCGGCATTCCTGGACGTCGGTACGAAAGGCCAGGTGCTCGTCCTTTCCCTTGGCTTCGAATCCAGCGGCATACCGCGCGAGTGGCGTGCGGGCCCTAGCCGCGCCGGCGTCAACCTATTACCGAATCTTTCGGATGCGACGGTGCAATTAGTCAAAAAGATGCTAACTCCCCATTGCCGCGCCCAAGACGTGGTCGTTGCTTCGATTCATTGGGGCCCTAATTGGGGCTACTCCATCCCGGTTGAGCAGCGGCGGTTCGCTCACCGCTTGATTGATCTAGCCGGCGTCGACATCGTCCACGGCCACTCCTCACATCACGTGAAAGGCATTGAAGTTTATCGAAGCCGATTAATCCTTTATGGCTGCGGCGACTTTTTGACCGACTATGAGGGTATCTCTGGCTACGAAGTCTTCCGCGGTGACATGGCGCTGATGTACTTTGCAACCGTCGAAATGTACTCTGGTCGGCTCATTCGACTTCGGATGTCGCCCCTCCATCTCGACCGCATGCAGCTCCGCCGCCCAGGTTCGGCTGATATTGTGCGGCTCCAGAAAACGCTCAATCGAGAATGCGACAAGCTCGGTACACGAGTCGAACATTCGGAGCACGGCATGCTTGCACTGTGTTGGGATTGCAATCGTGAACAGAAGGAGGTGGATTATTCCTCCAATACAAATGCGCCGGGCGCTTCGCAAAGAGGCGGATAGCCCTTTGCGTCAGATCCCATTGGGGGCGCGCCATCCTTGCCGATCGAATGCGCCGACAGCCAAGATTCCCACGCCGGCCACCAGGATCCCTCGACTCGTGGACTCGTCGCCTGCCACGTATCTGGGTCGACGAAACGGTCTTCAGTTTTCCTCGTCGCGATTTGATAACTGCGATCTGCGTGGCCCGGCTCGCTCACGATACCCGCGTTGTGGCCGCCCGTCGTGAGGACGAACGTCACATCTGTGTCCGTGAATAAATGGATTTTATAGACTGAGCGCCACGGTGCAACGTGATCCCGGATCGTGCCGACGCAAAACATGGGCGCGCGAATGTCAGCCAGACTGATTGGCCGGCCGTCCACTTGGTAGCGGCCTTCGGCCAGATCATTATCCAGCAATAGGTGCCGCAGATACTCCGAGTGCATACGGTACGGCATGCGCGTGGCATCGGCATTCCATGACATGAGATCGCTCATCGACTCCCGCTCGCCGAGCAGATAATTGCGGACCATTCGCGACCAAATCAGATCATTGGAGCGCAGCAATTGGAACACTCCGGCCATTTGTTTCGTGTCCAAGAAGCCTTGGTCCCACATAATATCTTCCAGGAACGTGACTTCTGTCTCGTCGATAAACAATTTCAACTCGCCTGCTTCGGTGAAATCGGTTTCCGCGGCAAGGAGCGTTATCGTCTTCAGTCGTTCGTCGCCCTCTCGCGCCATCGCCGCCGCTGCGATTGCCAGTAGCGTGCCTCCTAAACAATAGCCGACCGCATGTACCTTTCGATCCGGAATAATTGCTTCGATTACCTTTAGCGCATGCTCGACGCCGTGAGTCCGATAGTCGTCGAAGTCGACTTCGCGATCCTCTGGCCGCGGATTCTTCCACGAGATCATGAAGACCGTATGTCCATGGTCGACCAGGAATTTCACCAGTGAGTTATGCGCCGAAAGATCGAGGATATAGTACTTCATGATCCAGGCTGGAATGATCAGCACTGGTTCCGCCTGCACTGTGTCGGTCGTCGGAGCGTATTGGATAAGCTCGATTAGATCGTTGCGATAGACAACCTTTCCCGGTGTAACCGCGACGGCCTTGCCGACTGGATAATCCTCGGCTCCGACAGGTCTTCTTCCTGTGATAGCCCGCTCGCAGTCCTCAATGAAGTTAAGCCGGCCACGCACGAAGTTCATACCGCCCTGCGCGATCGTCGCCTTCAAAACCTCGGGGTTGGACCAGGCGAAATTAACGGGACTGAAGATATCGAGGAGTTGCCGAGCGACGAAATTGACAACCGCTTCGTTATGGCTCGACACGCCGCGGACGCCCGTTGTCGCGTTATAAAGCCATTGTTGAGTAAACAAAAATGACTGGTAATACAGGTTGAACGGCCATTTTTGCCACTCGGGGCTAAGAAACCGATGATCTTGCGGCAGCGGCTCGATCGCTGGCGGTGTTCCCGGCTGAATCCCGGCACGAACTGCGTAGGCGCCAAAACGCAGGCCCTTGCGAAACACTTTTCTTATCAACTCCAACTGCTTGCCAGGCGAAAAGCCGAGGTGCAGCAGCCAATCCAGAAATACCAGCCCAAGTCCCGGCGGTGATAAACCGCAACTAAGCATGCCGATTCGCGCACGCAACAGCCGATCCCAATTGGCCGTACTGTCTGGTTCCGGAGGGGATCGTTTGATGATCTGCCGCTCGATCGTCGGCGGGCGTTCTCCGCCACGGGCGCCAATCGTGCCGCCCTTTCTTTTTTCTAAACGTTGTTCTTCCGTTAGATTTTGCGACGATTGAACCAACGTCGATGGTTCACGAAGTGCCCTGGCAGAGCCGACCATAATATGTGCTTTCTCTTGTGCGATTCGTCCATCGGACAAAGTGCCGGCAGAAGCTCTTATCTTCATGGGCAAGTCCTGTACCGATGCCCGACTCGCGCTTGCTACGTCGCTATTTCCAACTCGGGTTCGTCGCCTCAATCGAAATCCACATTTTGCCCCATCGCGGTATAGGTGAGTCGAAAGGAAACACGGGTTTGATCCTTTTCGCACGCCTCCTTACGTTGACGAAGCCGCGACCCCAGGCACCAGCATTCAGTGTGCAATTGAGGCCGTGAAGACGGAACATCGTTTGCTTCTCTTATAGCAGTACAAGATGGGAAGTTGAACGTATTCGATACATTAACGACGGCGCTATCAGCATTACATGCTCGTGACAACTAAACATACTGATCGGACTGCTCCTGCAGTTGGTGCTGAGCGGCAGTGCCCGATTTGTGGCGGGCCGCTGGTCGAGATACATTGCATCGCACGCTGCATGCGATGCCGCAGCATCGTTGATACGTGCTGCGAAGGAATCGGTCCAACCCCCTCCAAAACCAGACGCACTGCGATTCCGTCAAGTGCCAATCCGCATCGGTCCGGCCAATAATGGGAGTACAAGTTATGCCATACTCGATCAGCCGGGTCTCTTATTTCAATACGACCGTTCGCGATCAGCCCGGGGAAGCGTATCGCGCACTCCAATCGCTTGCTGACTTGGGCATCAATTTGCTCGCATTCACGGCGACGCCGATCGGCCCGACGAGCGCACAGTTAACGTTGTTTCCGGAGGACTCAGCATTACTGGCAGCCGCGGCTAAAAACGCACGCCTTCTACTCGATGGACCGTACCCGGCTCTTCTGGTGCGGGGCGACGACAAACTCGGCGCTTTAGCACACATCCATGAAACGCTTTATGCGGCCGACGTCAACGTATATGCATCCAGCGGAGTCACTGATGGTCACGGCAGTTTCGGTTACGTGGTCTACGTGCGGCCTGATCAATTCGAACAGGCCTGCAAAACCTTTGGCGTATGAGTGTCCATGGCCAGGGATCGTGCAGCGGTGCTTGATCGACCAACAGATTAGCAAACAAGGAATCGGCCCCGAAACGTCTCTTATAAGGAGTTTTTTACCATGTTGGCGCAGTTTACAGTATATCCGATGGACGAAACTCACTTGAGCAAAGACGTCGCTCAAATGATGCAAATTCTGGATAGGGAAGACGTAAAGTACTGCCTTGGCCCCATGGGCACAGCGGTAGAAGGAAATTGGGAGCACGTAATGTCAGCAATCCGCTCTTGTCATGACGAAATGCTGAAGCACCACGCGCGCGTCATTACAACAATTACCATTGACGAGCGTAAGAACCGGCCCCATCACTTACACGAGATCGTACCGGTTGTTGAGGAGCTACTCGGGCATAAGGCCACACAGGACGGAAAATCCGTGATTTGCAGCGACCTGCAATAGTGGGCACAGGCCACTATTGAGAGCTGCGACGTAAATGATCCAAATGGCCGCGTGTCATGCCCACGGCTCTGCGTGGACATGTGTGGAAGTTAGCATGGCCACGCCGCGCAGTGGCCCTGGCACCCAGTGGTTCATTAGCAGTGCGGCCTTCAATACGTAACTATTTCGGCCTATGTTTTGGATTCGTGCCGAATTCCATCGTCGCCCGACCAGACGCGAATAGAAATCCACCACAGCCCTTCCATATAGCGGATAGCGGCGACGCGATTTGTGTCCGCTTAATCGCGCCTCCATTCGGCACTCGCTCGTGTGCGATTTCGCACGTAGGAAAATTTGCTCGTTGAAGTTTCTGGCAACGAATGGACAAACGACCAAAAAACGCGTACAGCCCCCGCACCGATTTTAAAACTCAGTAGTAGAGTCGCGAACCACACCAAATGGCACAGGCTTTGATATATAACGCGTTAGAGCAATCGGTTGCGCTAAAGGAAACGTTTAGCCCCGATGGACAGCGTGTCGCTGCCTCATGTTGCTCCTTATGAGTATGTCCGGTTGGACATGGTATTTCTAAGAAGGAGTGTTGCCATGAGAAGCCTTATTCCCTGGAGAAGCAAAATGAAGGAGTTCACTGCGCGGCCCAGCCAGCTCTTCCCGCTCATCCCATTTGGCGAATTTGAGTTCTCCTTGAGCCGGATGCGCGAAGAACTTGATCGGTATTTCGAGCGGCTGGCCAAAGAGTTCGCGGCTTTCATGCCGACCGACGGTAAAGGTTGGGATTGGGGGCTGGAAGTAGAAGATGAGGATGAGAATGTCGTCGTAAAAGCAGAGGCGCCGGGTTTCGAAGCGGACGATTTTGACGTGCGCGTCGAAGATAGCCGACTCGTACTACGCGCCTCGAAGAAAGTCGAAACCAAGGACGAGAAAGGGAAAGTGAAGGAGTACCGCGAGCAGCAATGCTACGAATCGGTGGCGCTGCCTACGGAAATTGAAAAGGAAAAGGTCGAAGCCAAGTATCACAATGGCGTGCTGACAGTCACCTTACCGAAGTCGGCCGAAAGCAAGGCCAAGAAGATTACTGTGAAGAAAGATTGAGACCTCGGCCCACGGCCGCTATTCATTGCAATGCGATTTCCCCGCAACCGTGACGTGGCGGCGCGGGCCAATATTCGGCCGGAAAACAAGGAACTAAACCATGAAATCCGATACAGATTTGAAGCGCGACGTGGAGGAGGAGCTCGCATGGGAGCCGAGTGTCGATGCCTCGCATATCGCAGTTTCCGTGCGAAGCGGAATTGTAACGCTCGAAGGTCACGTCCCCGCTTACGGAGAAAAATGCATTGCAGAAAGAGCAGCGGCGCGCGTGCTAGGTGTTAAAGCCGTTGCCGACGAATTGGAAGTCAAGCTGCTGGGGCGCGATGAACGAAGCGACGAGGACATTGCGTCGGCCTGCGTTAGTGCCCTTAAGGCCGATTGCGGCGTGCCCGCAGATTCGGTCAAGGCTCTTGTCAGCAATGGATTTGTAACACTCGAAGGCCACGTGGATTGGAACTATCAGAAGGACGCAGCCGCGAGAAGTGTACGCTATCTGACAGGCGTAAAGGGAGTAGTAAACAACGTCGACGTTAAGCCACGCGTATCTCCCTCGGACGTCCAGAAAAAGATTGAGGTCGCACTCAAACGCAGTGCGGAGCTAGACGCGCGTGGCATCACCGTAGATTCGGATGATGGCAGTGTAATTCTCCGAGGCCACGTACGATCATGGTCCGAAAAGGAAGAGGCCGGTCGAGCCGCCTGGGCGGCGCCTGGAGTTTCAAAAGTCGATAATCGGATCTCGATCGCACCGTAAGCAATACGCAAAGTGCTCGAAGTCGTCGTGCGTATCGACAATTGAGTCGGTGTCCCATGCCGCATCAATGCAGGCTCGTTGGAATTCGACCCCTTTGGCGTCTAGTTCGGCGCTGGCATATAGACCGCAAGCGCGCGATTTCGCACGTTCGCGCATAATTGAGAGTTGTGGGCCGTCCTTTGTTACGCTATTTCCGACGGACGAGTAACGCGCACCGCGGCGGGAATTCGCTGTTTTCTGCGTGAAACGCACAGCAGCGAACCAATCCTTCCACCCGCTCCATTTTCTGAAGGAGTGGATGCCAGTCGGACCCGGATTTGCTGCTTAATAAGTCGACTCCATTACGTTCTACGAAGGAGGCTGCCATGTCCGTCGGTAGAATTTGCGTGCGAGAAGTCGATACGGCTGAACCGGGGGAATCTGTCGCTGTTGTCGCGCAACGAATGCATCAACGGGCTGTGGGAACATTGGTCGTCGTCAACGACGTTTCCCAGGTAGTTGGGATCGTTACCGATCGAGATCTTGTTTCGCGCGTGCTCGCGAAGAACCTCAGCCCAGCGGAGACGGAAGTACGCGAAGTCATGACTATAGCGCCCAAGACAGTGTTCGAGGAAACCTCGATCGAGTCCGCACTATTGATAATGCGCAGTGGCAGGTTTCGTCGCATCCCCGTTGTTGATCGAAAGGACAGACTGCTGGGCCTGGTGACGTTGGACGACGTCCTTATGCTGCTGGCGGAAGAATTCACGCAAATCGGCAGATTGCTAAATCGAGAAACGCCGCAGGCCGTGATCGAAGATCAGAATTCATCGGGCCTTGCACGGCTAGAAAACGACGCACGCTTAGGCGTAGGAGATTAACTATGTCTACACAATCGCACATCGATATGCATCACGATCATGCCAGTTGGCGAAATGACGACACCATGTGGCGAGAGGAGATCGCAATATGGGAGCGCGACGTGGACCACGCGCTCAAAGACTTGCCGCGCGTCGAAAAGGCCGTGCGTGCCCACGCCGAAAAGCTGCAAAAGCATGCCGCAGCTATCCGACTCTATGAGCAGGACTTCGGCGGTCATGAACACAACTTGGCAGAATATGAGCGTGGCGAAACGCCACTAGAGCTAGTCGAACAAGCGCAGGATCACGAGCGAGAATCCGAGCAGCACCAAGTGCAGCGCAAAGCGCACGAGGAAATGAAGAAACAACACCATGTCTTTGCGACAAAGTGGAACT
>DASZZA010000190.1:0-4491 GCA_035545135.1 Lacipirellulaceae bacterium
GTCCTCGTCGGCGACTTTTTTCTCCCCCGGCTTTTCGGGAGGAGCCGAGAGCGCTTTGAGCGACAGGCCGATGCGCTGGTTTTCTTCGTCGACTGAGAGGACTTTCACTTCGACTTCCTGGCCTTCGCTGACGATGTCGCGGGCGCGGAAGACTCGGCCATGCGCGAGTTCACTGATATGAATCAGCCCTTCGACTCCGGGTTCGAGCTTGACGAACGCGCCGAAATCCATCAGGCGTGAAACCGTGCCGGTCGCGCGGCTGCCGACCGGGTATTTGGCGGCAACATTTTGCCACGGGTTCGCGCCCGCTTCACGGTAGGAAAGGCTGACCTTGCCGGTTTCCTTGTCGAACTTTTCGATGCGGACTTTGATCTTCTGGCCGACTTCGAGCACTTCGCTCGGATGCTTGACGCGGTCCCAGCTAAGTTGGCTGATGTGCACGAGACCATCGACGCCGCCCATGTCCACGAATGCGCCGAAGTCCTTGAGGCTGCGAACAACGCCTTCGCGGATTTGGCCGGGAGCCAACTCGTCCAAAAGCTTTTCGCGCAGCTGGTTGCGCTCGCGCTCCACCACCGCGCGGTGGCTGAGCACGAGATTGCGGCGATCGCGGTTGGCTTCGGTAACGACACAGGCGAGCCGCTGGCCGACGAACTCCTCGGGATCCTCGACGCGGTAGATGGACACTTGTCCCATTGGAATAAAGCCGCGGATGCCTGCGACTTGACATTCGAGGCCGCCCTTATTACTGCCCGTGACGTTGACCTCGATAATCTGACCCTCGCTGACTTCGTCCCAGTTGCCGACCTCGACGGCAGCCGTTGGGCGTGTGAGTTCGTAGATGCCTTCTTCGGCATCGAAGCGGACGACAACGAGGTCGACTTCGTCGCCTTCTTTGGGCGGTGTGTCGAATTGGCGCAGCGGCACGATTCCCTGGTTCCGGCCGCCAAGCTCGACGAATACGTCGTCGCGGGCAATTTTCGCCACACGACCGGTGACGCGGGACTCGGCGACCAACTCGGGCGCGACCTGGCCGGCGGCCGTCTCGTTCATCAGGGCGTCGAGCGACAAGTCGCCGAGTGCGGCCTGGTACTCGGCTTCCAAGTCGGGTGAAAGCTGGTCGCGGATATTCGGCGGCGGATAGTGTTTCGGCTGCTTTTTCTGCACCGGCTTGTCAGCCCGCGGCGCGGCCGGTGTCACAGGTTTCGGTCTATTCTCGGCGTTTGCTGCACGATCGCGCTCCGAGCCAATGAGGATTCGCGAGGTCGAGCGTTCCGCCGGGTGTTGCGGGGCGTCCGACGCTTCCGGCTGTTGTGTGGTGGAGGGGGAATCCGGCGTTGGCGGTAATTGGTCTACGTCAGACAAGTCAGACGACATTCAATAATCCTTCGGGATTGTCATTTCTGTCGGGCACGGATTTAGTGTAGGCCGAAGGCTGGGAAACGACAATCGCGACAGGATGCAGTGAACGCGGCGAAACAGCGCCGCGTGGGCCGGTCAACGAGGCGGTAGATTCGGCGTGGTCGCCGACGCTAACGAGTGGGTGTGGTTGGATGATTTTGCGTCATTTTTTGGATGGTCGCCAGGAGGCCGCGGATTTGCTCGTGCACGGCCGGCGTTTGCGTAATCACGAGCAGACCGGGCGGAATGGAACGGATGTCTGCTTCGCTGCCGCCGTTTTCCGACCATGTATCGGTCGCTATGCAGGACATGATCGTATCAATTAGTGCGTCGATGCTTTTGTTGTTCGCGTCAGGAAGAACTTTTCGGGCGTCATAGACGCAGAGGATCAGATTCTTTTCCGCCACTTCTTTTGTCGTAATCAACAAGACTTCGTCTCGGATGATGAAAGTCAGTTGATGTGCTTCGAGCATCAGTCGCAGAGCGGAACGCAACGAGATATGTTGCATATTGGCGTCGATCTGCAAGTCCGTCCCAATGGCAGCTTCGTCGAGAGCAGGTTTATCCAGTAGTATCGGAATTCCGTAATCGGCCGATATTTGAGTGACGACATCTTGAAGCGGCGTCGCTGCGAAGTTCAAGCCGGTGGAGTTTAGTGGAGCGCGGAGGACCCGTTCGATGCGGGCGTCTGCGGCCGAGTTATCGCCGATGCAGTGGCAAAAATCGGTGGTGGTCGCATCAGCGTTCCACTCTTCGAGCTTTTGTCGGAACGGCGAATGTTCTTTTGCGTTTTTTTCAGACTGAACTTTCGATGTGGACTGTGCGGCAGGCGCCGAGTTTTGGGCTAGAGCGTTCGAACGGGCAACGAACGCAACGCACGCAGCCAGAATGAGTACACACAAAACATTCATTCCGTTCATGGCTTTGCTCCTCGAAAGGGAGTCGTGAGAGGTTGGCGGCATGGGACCGTGCCCGTGGAACCGCTCCTTGACGATAGCGACGATAGCGAATCGATGGCGGCGGGTCAAAATATTCCCGGTGAGCGATCGAGTGAAGAAAAGAGCTAGGATTCGGTGTCGACGCCGACGCCAATCCGCCTAGTTTTTGGGGCAGACGGTATGGCCATCCACCGTGCGGATGAGTCGGCAGCCGCTTTCGAAGAGGCCGAGGGGCGTCGGCCGGGTCCAGACGATTTCCGCCTCGACGGCGAAACGGCCCACCATGGGATGATCAAGAGAGATGATCGCCCGGCGGCACCGCAAGTCGTGGTCGTGGGAGAAAGCCACGCCGGAAAGCGATATGTCCTTGCCGACAACGGTAGTCGTTTCATCGATTCGCAACGTTCCGTCGTCGGCAATCGGTACGAGGCGGAACATGTAAGGAATCGGAAAGCGATCCCGAGCGCGCCGTTCGTCTTTTTCGAGCGGCTCCGCATTTCCGATGAGCCCTTGAACTTGCTGGGAAAGCGAGTCGCGATCGGCCTCGGTTTGCGCCGAGCTTGGGAATTCTGTAACAACGGCATCGCGACTCATGATGCTTCCTCGGACGACCCACGCGGACTATAGGACGATCACGGTTAAACAGTAGGGCTATTGTACAGGTGCAAGGTGTATCGTCGTAAAACAATAGGTCCGTTGACGGCTGTATGTAGCCGATTCGTCTAATTGAGGTACCGGAGAACGCAGAGCCCACAGCAATGCGATGCGCGTAACCGTCAAAGCCGCTACGATAGGTACTCATTGAAGTGAATGACGAAGGCGCGATTAAAAGCAACGCGGGCTGCTTAACGAAAGGCGCGTTCCCCCACATTGGGGAAGATCGCGTTCGTTTAATAGCTAGCCGCCGATAAGCGAAACAACCGCGAGCACCGCCGAGATAACGATGGCCCCAAAGGCGACGACGCGAAGAACGTCGGTGGAGAATTCGCTGGCGAGCGGCTCGCGGGGATAATTGCGGTAGTGTTGCTGCAATTGGCGCACTCCCGGTGCGAGGGCCGTGCGAGTGGAAGCCTGGGACAACTCGCCGGTCACAGTGGCTGCCGGGCGCGCATCGCCCCAATAACCGGGCAATTCGCGGCTTTCGGCGGGCGGCACAGCCTCTTGAAACACCTCAAGTGCAGGACGAAGAGCTTCGGCGAGCCGCCAACACTCAGCACACGTTTCCAAGTGTGCTTCGACCTGTTCATCCCAGGCTTCGCCGGTAGGGAACGGCCCACGCGTGAGAATCATGAAGACTTGGTCGCAATCCATCGCCTGTCTCCCCGTCACGATGTGGAGCGGATGGCCGCACACAGCTGAACGATCAAAAGCCGCGAACGCGGCTCTAATGTAGTGTTATATACCGTGTCGAGCGATTTGTGCCAGTCCAGTGATAAGAAAGAGAGCCAGACAAGGAGAAGGGGAGACTGGGAGATTCTGACTCCATGTCAGGAAACGAATCGCCAACCCTAGTTCGACTCTCCTTGTCTCCTCTTTTCCTTGTCTGGCTTAGCAGCGGGTGCAGGGTTAAAATTGGACCTCAGTTTGCTCATTCAACCCAACGTGGTAGATGCGACCATCGCCGAAGTGAGTCCTACGACCGAAGTTCGCCAGGAACGCAGCCTTGACCTTGCGCTGGCTGCCGCACGCACCGCCGAGGATAATCGCGGCGAGGATGTGGTTGTTCTCGATATGCGGGGTATGACCACGGAATTCGACTACTTCGTGCTGGCTACGGGAAACAGCCGCCGCCAATTGCACGCCATCAGCGAAGAGATCGACCGGGTTCTGGAGCGCGAGATGGGCGATCACCGGATGGGCATTGAGGGGTACAACGAAAGCCGGTGGATTCTACTAGATTACGGAACCGTCGTAGTCCACTTATTCGACGCGGATACGCGGGCGTATTACGCGCTGGAAGATCTGTGGGGACATGCGACGCGGGTTCCGCTGCCATGGCGGGGATCGAGCAAGGATAAGGAGCGACAGGGAGACAAGGAGAGGGGGAGAGAGTGAGCTCATTTCTCCGTAGTTCCCAGTGTTCTTCTCTCTTCGTCTTTGGTGGGTGACGCACCGCGCTGGGCGAAAACGAATCGATGAATGTTCTTTCATT
>DASZZA010000191.1:0-1730 GCA_035545135.1 Lacipirellulaceae bacterium
ACGTGGCGAGCCCCAGCCAGTCGCTGAGCAGGTAGATTTCTTGCGCGAGTGGCCAAAGCGCCACACCCAAAATCGCGGCGGCCAATAGTGGAACGACGCCGGCGCGTTTCGTGCCCAGACCAGTTTGCCACTGCACGCGATTGAACTTGGCCAACAGAACGGGAATCGCGCCGAGAACGGCGATTGAAATTAAACCGATCGCGATGAGCCGATTGTCGATGGAGAGATCGCGCAACTGGCCTAAACTGCCGGCCAGGACAAAATACGTCGGAAACATCAGCGCGAGGCACAGAAACGCAGTCGAGACACTTGCGGCCGGTTGGGGCTCGGTTGGTCGCCGCATCAGGTCCGTCCACGTGGCTGCGCTCCCGTAGAGGATCGCATCGGTTCCGAAAATCCGCGCGGCCAAGGCGATGGCGGCCCCGATGTAGAAGACTGTCGAACATACAGCGGCTACTGCCAGGCCAGTCACCGCGGTGCCCTCCAACAAGTCGCGCGCCAGCATCACGATGTTCACGAGCGGCGTTACGGCCATCCAACCTTTGAACTGTAATGTAGGCATCAAGCATAGCACGCCAGGCACCAGACACAGCAGCATGAGTGGAATGATGTATGCCTGCGCTTCCTTGAAGCTGCGGGCATAGCTTGTGAGCGCAAGTAGGATGGCGGAGAAGAACGCCGCAAAGAGCACCAAAAGTAGGAGGACAGTAACAACGACGCCAAACGATAAGCCGCCACCGCCGAACAAGCTGGCCGCGAGCCCCGTGCTGTGCGCGACGACGGTCATGGCGAGCAGATTCACCAGCGCGGTGAGAACCGCGACGGTAAGTACGGCGACGTATTTGGCCAATAGCAATCCCAACCGCGGGACGGGCGCCGCGATGAGCGTTTCCAACGTGCCGCGTTCGCGTTCGCCCGCGGTGAGATCGATTGCCGGGTAGACGGCGCCGGTGACGGTCATGAGCACAAGGATGAGGGGAATTAGTGCGGCGAGCGAAAACGTTGGCGCTCCAGCGTAGGTGATTGGGTGCCGCGTTGTCGCCGCCGGCAAATCGGCGGAAACCGCCAAACGCTTCAATTGGCGGTTGAGCGCCACTTCGTTGAAGGCTTGCAGTCGCGACTCGACAAAATGCAACGCGGCTTCGCTCAACGGCGATCCTGGACGGTAGATCAGTTCCCACGTCGCGGCTGTATGTAAACCGTTCGCCGAGTTGTCGGGTGTGTTCGGCCGATACAATGCGGCCAAGTGCAGCGACGAGTCCGCGACGTGTCGCCGTAGCAGTTGATGGGGAACGGTGTACCACGTGATCTCTGGCAAGGGCTCCAACTCATCGCGGTCCTGGGTCGCACTGCGATTTTCGGGAGTGCGACGATTATTACGATTCGGTGTCGGCCTGCGAGAAGCAGCCTCGCCACGCCGGGCCAGAACGGCCGCTCCGATCTGTAGCTGCCGCACGAGGATGCGCCCGCTTGCTTCCGAGCCGACTCCAATATCATACTCTTCGTTTTCATTGACTTTGATCGAGTGTACGAGAAATCGTTGAAACACGACGGCCAAAAGCGGATAGATCAGAATCGGCATAACGACCAAAGTGATGATCGTCCGCCGATCGCGCAGGATTTCGCGCAGCTCCTTGAGAATCAGTCGCTTCAATCGGCCGCTGAGCGGCCGCCGACCCGTACCGCCGAGACTTTGCGGCTGCGACGATTGGGCTGCGTTTTCGCTCATT
>DASZZA010000192.1:0-4297 GCA_035545135.1 Lacipirellulaceae bacterium
CAGCGATCGACGAACAATTACGTCGCGAGCGAGCGGAGCTCATCGATAAGATTCGTTCTAGCCGCGAGCAGATTAGCGCCTTCGAACACCAGCAGCATAAAATCGAAGTTGCCGTCGCGCGAATCCGCCACGAACGCCAAACACTTTGCGAACGATTGCAGGACGATTACGGCATCGACCTTGAGCAGGGAGCCACCCAAAGGGTACCCGGCAGAGAGCAGGGAGCAGAAAATAGCGGCTCCGCAACTTCTTCTATCGCATCCAATCGCGAAGAGGTCGAGCGCGAAATCTCGCAACTTCGCGATCAGATCAACAACATCGGAGCGATCAACCTCGATGCACTGGACGAATTGGAGCAAACCGAAGCACGCTTCGAGAAGCTCTCGGGTCAATACCACGACCTGGTCGAGGCGAAGGCGTCACTGGAACGCATCACGCAGCGCATCAACGCCGATAGCCGACAGTTATTCCTGAACACATTGGAGACCGTCCGCGGCCACTTTCAACAACTATTTCGTCGCCTCTTCGGTGGCGGCGAGGCCGATATCGTCGTCGACGAGGTGGAAGACGTGTTAGAGTGCGGCATCGAGATCGTCGCTCGTCCGCCCGGCAAGGAAGCATGCAGCATTAGTCTGCTATCGGGCGGCGAGAAAACCATGACATGTGTTGCGCTGCTGCTGGCTGTATTCCGCAGCAAGCCAAGCCCGTTCTGCATCTTGGATGAGGTCGACGCCGCGCTCGACGAGGCCAACATCGGCCGTTTTGTGGCCGTGCTGCGAGAGTTCCTCTCATTCACCCAGTTCATCGTAATCACGCATTCGAAAAAGACGATGTCGGGCGCTGATACACTTTATGGCGTCACGATGGAGGAATCGGGCGTGTCGAAACGCGTTTCGGTTCGCTTCGAGGATGTTTCGGACGACGGGCATATCATTCCCAGCGCGATGGTACATGCGAAGGAAGTCGAGCATGTTGCGGCAAATCGCGCTGCCTGACTGCCGTTGCCGATACAGTTTGTTCGCGTTGTGTCTTTCGCACTACTGGCTTGCTGCAGACGGATCCGAATTCGCTGGACTCCCAACCATGGACTTTTCGTTCGGCAAGTTGGCACAGTTGTCGAGCCACGTCGATAAAGTCCGACTTACGTTGATCGGTGGGAAAACAAGCCACGACGGCATTGGCCTTTCGTTTAACGACTTTAGCGTTTTTCAGCCGATTCTGCCGGGCGACTACAACGACGACGGAGTCGTTGATGCGGCCGATTATGTATTGTCGCGAAAATTTGCTGGTCAGTCTTATCCGTTGATAAACGAAGACCCGGCCGCTAGCACTCTTGGCGCTGTCGACCAGGAAGATTTTGCATACTGGCGAATACATTTCGGGGCGACTTAATCCGCTACGGGGTCAAATTTCGCCGCCGTCCTGGTCCCCGAACCGGGCGCCACGGTGCATTTCTTGGCTTTGACAAGTCTCTTTTCAATGGTGCGGCGTGTTCGAGGCAGAGAATTGTGAACTGAACGGTCTGCCCAACGTAGCACTATCGGCGGGTGCCGAGGTTTCGCACGGCGATGCGGCAATGTATCCCGCCACAGATGGGTAACATTGGATGGTAGCGTTTGCCCAGCGATGGTTTGCTGCGTGGGATGACTTTTCTCGCCGCTTGACCGCTACGTCGGTAAAAGGCGTTTCAACCCCTCCTGCCCGCAAGACTATCGAAACTTTCTAAAGTTGATCGGTCGATCTTATCGAAATTATCTATCGGATAGGCTGTCATGCCATGCGCCGGGTACCACTGGTTCTTGCCAGCAAGGTTCCCCGCGACGGCTGTGGACACCGGCGACGCCGGTGGCACAGGCCGATGGCAGGTCGGCCTGCAGGGGGGAGCCTGCCAACATTGTCCCACCTCAGACATTGCGCCTGGCGAGCCCGCTTCGGCGGGCCTGCGGGGTGGCAAGCGTCTCCCTGCATGTCCTCGGCTCGAACTATTGCGCAATCGCTGCGCATCAGGGCCGGTGGGTTCGGTTAAACCGTTTAGAGCGATCGATTGGGGCTGCTTAGTCCGCATCGGGAAAATCGAACGGTTTTGACCGATCTCCGCCTGCACTGCTAGCCGATGCCAAAAGTAGAAACAGGAGCGGATCAGAAGGACCTGAACCGACCCAAACGGAAGCTGCTAGCCGTTAGCCGTTAGCTATTAGCCAAAAGCAAGTCGGTTATCTCCGGCTCCAGCCTCTGGCTAACGACTAATAGCTAATAGCTAAGAGCTATCCGAAACGCCCGACCCAGGCATTTGTTCGCGCGGTTGCATTGCGAGAGCGTGAGGGAAGCGCGTGGCTGTGCGGCACAAATGCAAAGCATGTTACGATCGGCCGAGGCGGATGTCGCAAACGGCCGATGACTCAGCGGACACTTAGCGAGATAAATTGGAGAGCCCGATGAAGGTCTTTACTACTGGTCAGGTCGCGAAGATCTGCAAAGTGGCCCCGCGCACGGTCAGTAAGTGGTTTGACTCAGGCCGCCTTAAGGGATACCGGATTCCCGGTTCCCAAGACCGACGCATCCCGCGCGAGTATTTGATCAAGTTCCTCAAGGAGCATGGAATGCCCCTTGGCGACCTGGAAGACGAGGCCATGGCGAAGGTCCTCATCGTCGCCCAGGATCAGGTTTTGATCGAGAATCTCAAGCGCGAGTTGCCCGTCGAGCGGTCGTTCCGCACTAGCACCGCCGCGAGTGGCTTCGAAGCAGGCATTCAGGCCGAAAGCTTCCACCCCGACTGTATCATTGTCGATTTCTCGATCGGCCAGCTCGAAGCGCTGCAGATTTGCCAAAATCTGCGTCGGAACACGGAGTTCGGCGAGACGATCCTGATCGCTCTGCTGCCAGACGACAGCTCAACGGCCAACTTCGATCGCTCCAGCATCAACGAGACGTTCAAGAAGCCGTTCGACGCCGCCTTGTTGGCCGAACGTTTGCGAACGCTGATCGGCGCGAAGAAGGAATTGGTATAAAAAGCTGTTAGCTGTTAAAAGGGTTCGGTCGAACGAGTCGACCGCGCGGCGGCGGAGAAACTCCCGTCTTCTCCGTCGCCCCTCACCCGATCAAACGCAAGGCCCGGTTGCCGTCGGCAGCCGGGCTTTGTTTTTGCGCCTTGCTCGCGACCGGCCGTGCATCCGGCTAGAATGCGGGTATGTTGCAAAGCACCGATCAATCGGTAACGAGTGCGCAGGAATCGGCGCCGAACCAGCCCTCGATTCTTCCAACGCCCGACCTTGCACGCGCCACGGTGGCCGCTCAGTCGCTCGAATCGGACGACCAAGTGCGGTTGATTTCGTTGCTGTGGGCGTCGTTGCCCACGAAGAAGAAGGCGGCTGTCCTCCGGTTCGAGTTGGAACATTTGCGGCAACCAAGCGAAGAAACATCGCCACCGGTCAGATTGCCACCGGCCAATCCCGCCTGGCCAGCACTTCAAAAATTTCTGTTCGATCAAACGAACACCTCCGAGCTGTTCTCTGCTCCGCGGCGCTTCGATCTCGCCACGATCTTCGTCGTTACGGCGGCGTTCTCGATTCTGTTCGGCGCAATGTCGGCGATGGACTTCGGGCCGATAACGGAAGGCATCGTGGGCGTGCTGATCGCGGTCGTCGCGGCCGCCCAAGCGTATTACCAGAATGTAGCGAATCCGCGCGGCGTGTCGGTCGTTACCGGCTCGATTTCTCTTACGGTGATGCTTGTCGTGTTGAAAATTGCCCAGCCGCATCTGATCCCTGGGCCGTTCTTCGCCGTCGTCTTAATATCCGGACTCTCGGGTGGCGCGGTGGCTGGTTATCTTGCGGGCGTGTTGGTCGGAGGCGTGTTTCTTGTTGCTGACCTCGTCCGACGGAAGTTCATCAATCGCGGCGAGGAAGCATCAAGTGCTGAACGGGCCGACGACCACGAATCATCCGAACGAGATCAATCACCATGGACAAGTTGAGTCACTTCGATGAATCCGGCGCGAGCCACATGGTCGATGTCGGCCAGAAGCAAGTGTCTCGACGTGTTGCTCGTGCAAGCGGCCTCGTCGGTATGGCGGCTGATACGCTGGCAATTATCCGCGACAAGCGCGCCGCCAAGGGCGACGTCCTCGAGGTGGCCCGGCTGGCCGGCATCATGGCAGCCAAACGTACTGCCGATCTAATTCCGCTCTGCCATCCGCTGCCGATCGACGCCGTATCGATTGAATTCGCGTTTGTGGATGAACGAACATTGCGAATTGAAGCAACGGTGCAAGTGGAAGCAAAGACCGGCGTCGAAATGG
>DASZZA010000193.1:0-2866 GCA_035545135.1 Lacipirellulaceae bacterium
GCTGATCTTCGAAGACCCCTCCGGCACCGCCAAGTATATCGAGACAGCCAACGGTACAGTCGGCAACGCTCCGCAGAACATTCAGAACTCGATCCAAGTACCGATTAAGGTGAAAAATACGCTGGAAATCACGCAAGATAATTACCAGAATCTGAACACTGGAACCATCTTTACGAATCGCTTTGACGGCGACGTCAACAGCACGATTATCAAGAAGGGCGTCGGCGGCATTCAATTCAATTTGAATTCAGACTCGTTGGGGGCCGGCCAAGGCTTTTTCGGCCAGATCTTGATTCAAGAGGGCGCGATCCGCACGATCAATAAAACGACCTTTCTGTCCACGGTTAGCGGAATTACTGTTTCATCCGGCGGCCAGTTGCAATTGGCAGAGAATTCGGGGACAGCAGTATCCGACTACAACCTCGCGGACGGCGCCGTACTGAAGCTCAACGGCGACGGCACAAACGCCATTGGTCCTCCTCCGCTTGCGCCTGTGGGGGCCCTGAATTTCGGGGTTATCGTAACCGGGCGCACCATGACATTTCATAACCCGGTCGAGCTTGATTCCGATAGTACAATAGGCGTCGAGGCGTATGTACCTGACGCAAACACCATTCAACGTGGCGTGCCGGGAACGGAAGGAGTTCTCGACAACGTCGTATCGGGCGCTCATAGCCTTACCAAGTATGGTGATGGAAAACTTACGATTACTAACCCTCTCAGCGGTTGGGACGGCGACACGCACATCCTCACTGCGCCGACCGATTCTTCTTCGCCCACAGGAGCTGGGCTGAGCGTCTTGAGCCTCTCGAATCCCATCTTAGCGGATGCAAGAGACGTCTATTTGTCGGCAACACGAACGGGCCTTGATTTGAACTTTACCGGGACGGACACGATCCACTCCTTTTTCATCGATAGCGTTGAACAAGCATCAGGCACCTGGGGTGCGATTGGTGCTGTAGCGTTGGGCGCCGACCACGAGACTAGCTTGATTACTGGCACCGGCTGGTTGGATGTCACGGGGTCTGTATCGTCCGGCGTCGATGGTGACTACAACGACGACGGTAAAGTGGACGCGGCCGATTATGTAATCTGGCGGAAGAACGTGGGCACCAGCAACATGCTGCCCCACGATCCGACGGGCGGCACGATCGGCTCGGCCCAATATGACACATGGCGCGCGAACTTTGGTGGTTCGGCGCCAGGCAGCGGCGCAGCACTGGGTGCCGCGGCCGTCCCCGAACCGGCCACTTGGTTGTTGGTGTTGTTCACCATTTCACTTTTTTCGGGATGCAAACTCGGACGGATGCGCACATGAAAAAAACGGTCCGCTTGTTGAACGATGATTCGAGCGCGAGCCCAATTCCACCGATGGATTTTCAGCGACATTCGCATCTGCGTGCGTTTACGCTGGTGGAATTGTTGGTGGTGATTGCAATCATTGGCATTCTCGTGGCACTATTGTTGCCGGCGATTCAGGCGGCCCGCGAGGCGGCGCGGCGTGCGCAGTGTCAGAATCATTTGAAGAACATCGGGCTCGCGCTTCAGAACTACCACACGGCAACGAATCACTTTCCGAAGGGCTTTGTCAGCACCGGCAGCGGCGCCATTGAGGCCTGGGCGTGGAGCACGTATTTATTGCCGTATTTGGAAGAGCAATCGATTTTCGATCAACTGCGGCCGGCGGATGTATGGATCCAGCCGGTTGATCCCAATCGAACAGGCAAGCGCAACCTGGCCGACGTACTGGCGGCCGCGAAAGCCGGCAAGACGTCGGAACTTATACCGTTGCAAACGCCGCTTCCAGTGTTTCGCTGCCCGTCGGATAGCACACCGGCGCTGATTCCTGTTGGCAACCCGGTCGACCCGGCGGTGACCCGCACTGTGGATACGGGAACATGGGAGCGTCATTTCAATGGCGTCTATGCCCCGGCTGGGTTCCAGCCATCGACATCGAACTACGTTGGATCGATGGGAACGATCGATGCGGTATGCGACGGCGGGCTTATTGGCGGGCGTTGGATCATCGATCAGCCGCGTTGCAACGACACCGGCGTATTTTTCGGCAACAGCGAGATTTCCATTAAGCAGATTACCGACGGGACGAGCAAGACGTTTGCCGTCGGCGAGCGGGACAAGTTTTGCCTGGCTGCGACTTGGATCGGCGTACGCAACCCGTACGGCCCGGAAATGTGGAGCTCGCGCTGGGCACTGGCCCATGTGCATTTCAAGCTGAACTATCCGTTGACCGGAAACCACGACACGTGTACGGAGTCGTTCAGCAGCCCGCATCCTGGCGGCGCATTTTTTGCTTTTTGCGACGGGTCAGTGCATTTCATAAGCGACGATATTGATTTTAACGAGGCCGGCAATGAACCGGATTGCTTTTACACACCACCTCCGAGCAGCAAAGCGTGTTTCACACAAAACTCTAGTACCGGCGCTATAATTGGAATCTATCAACGACTGGCTTGGCGGAACGATGGGCTTGAGATCGACGGCAGTGCCTATTGATGCTCCCTCGAAGCTGGCGAACCAAACTCGGCGATGATTATGAGCAAATCGAGAATTGACGTTTCTCCGGCTTGGTTCTTGATCCTGATGGCCTGTTTTTTTGGCTGCAGCGAAAGCGGCCCGAAACTGGCGCCAGTGACTGGCCGCATCACGCTGGATGGCCAGCCGCTGGAAAATGCCGATGTTCTCTTCCAGCCCGATGGTTCCAAGCCACCCTCAGTTGGACGAACCGACGCCAACGGGCGCTACGAGCTTGCCTACAAGCGGGGTGTTATGGGCGGCATGGTGGGTTCGAATACCGTGCGGATAACGATTTCGCCGGAAGTGGTCGCGAGCCCACCGACTATTCCCG
>DASZZA010000194.1:0-3240 GCA_035545135.1 Lacipirellulaceae bacterium
GGGGAATAGAAACGGCCGGGCACCGTGCTCGCGCAGCCAATCCCCGCAGATGCGTGTAATTTCCGCGATATTCGCAATTCCCCGGCTGCCCGCCGTGATGCCCACATCCCCCCGCGGCACATCCAGCCCCAGCCCATCAAGCTGCTGGCGCACGGCGGTGCGAACGTCCGCAATCGGATTCGAAACCAACTTCTGGTGAACTCGAAGTAATTTCACAGCGGCGCGCTCACGTTTAAGCCGATAGTGCTGGAGATTCCCGGTCCGGAAATTATACGGGAAAACGGGCTTTACACTGCCCCTCAGCTTTCAATCGTACTCGCTCCATGTCGGTATTGGCCGGCAATGCTTCCATCATCCGCTCGAGAGGCAAAAAACTAGTTTTTATGCCGTTGACAGCTTTTCTCGCAAAGCGTTACTATTACTAGTTCCCCACGATTCGGCAGGGCAAAAAACGCGGTTTTACGCGAATCCTCCGAGCACGGGTTTGGGCCAAGCTGTTTGATAATCGGCGCCGGCGAGGGAAGTGACACGTGGCAACGTCGAAGGAAATTATTCGCATCCGTATGGAGGCGTACGATCACTCGGTCCTCGATCAAAGCGCGGCAGAGATCGTCGATACAGCCAAGCGGACCAATTCGATCGTGCATGGACCGATCCCGCTGCCAACGCGGATCGAGCGATACACGGTGCTCCGCAGCCCGCACGTCGATAAGAAATCGCGTCAGCAGTTTGAAATCCGCACGCACAAGCGTTTGATCGATATCGTTCAGGCAACTGCCAAAACAATTGAAGCGCTCAACAAGCTGAGCCTTCCGGCAGGCGTGGACATCAAGATCAAAGCGACCAGCGGATAGTTGATAGTCGTTAGTTGATAGCTGTTGCCGGCAAATTCAAGCCCCTCCGGTCGGCAACTATCAACTAACAACTATCAATGTGCAACAAATGAATGGACGCCTCACGGGCAAGGCGTGAACATGGTTCACGTATCTCCCGCAGGGCAACTGACAAGGTACACTTCGATGGCTATCGGAATACTCGGCCGCAAGGTCGGGATGACACAACTCTACGACGAAGCGGGGCAGGTGGTCCCGGTGACGGTCATCGAGGCCGGTCCGTGCGACGTGCTGCAAATTCGCACCATCGAACGCGATGGCTACGAAGCCGTTCAATTGGGCTTCGGCGATAAACCGCGGCGGTTGGCCAATCGAAGTGTCCGAGGTCATGTTGCCAAGCTCGACAGCAAACGCGCCAAACGGCGCACATCCGCCGGTGTCGAAGCGCTTCCCAAGGCGGGCTGTGAGCCGAAACGCTTCATCCGCGAAATCCGTGGCCCAGCCGGCGAACTGGCCGTTGGCGGTCAGGTTAAGGTCGACGCTCTCGCCGAAGTGAAGAGCATCGACATCACCGGCATCAGCAAAGGGCGCGGTTTCGCTGGGGCGATTAAGCGGCACAATTTTTCCGGCCAACGCGCCACGCACGGCGTTAAAAAATGCCACCGAGCCCTTGGCGGCACCGGCGCCAGCGCATTCCCCAGCCGCGTCGTTAAAGGCAAACGCATGCCGGGCCAGTTGGGAAACGCCACCAAGACTGTTCGAAATCAGAAACTCGTAAAAGTCGATGCGGAAAACAACCTGCTGCTCGTTCGCGGTGCCGTTCCCGGCCCTAACGGCGGCTACGTCGTGATCCGCGAAACGAATATGGTGTGAAAGGTGTAAGGCGCAAGTACTAAGTCGTAAGTAACTGGGATTGCTCGGACTTACGACTTACGACTTACGACTTACGACTCAAAATGCCCAAGCTTACCATTTACGACCGCAAAGGGAAAAAAGTGGGGACGTACAACGTCGAACCCACCGATTTCGCGCCGCGCATCAACAAGCAGCTTCTGCACGACGCGGTCGTTATGTACCAGGCCAACCTCCGTCAGGGTTCGCATCAGACGAAGTCGCGCGGAATGGTTTCCGGCTCGACCAAAAAAATGTACCGCCAGAAAGGCACCGGAAACGCGCGCGCCGGCTCGAAGCGGAGCGGCATCCGCCGTGGCGGCGGCCATATCCACCGTATTCACAACCGCGACTATTCGTTCCGCTTGCCACGCAAGGCATTGCAGCAGGCCACGCGTATGGCCCTGGCGGCAAAGGTTCGTGACGATGAGCTGATGGTGATCGATGACTTGTCGTTTACCGCTCCACGTACTAAGGACATGGCCGCCATTTTGAATCACCTCGAATGTCCGGCCGGTCAATCGCTACTCGTGACGACTGCCGGGCACGATGCCAATGTGTACCGCAGCGCTCGCAATATCGCCGGCGTCTCGGTATCGCCGGCCAGCGATCTCAATGCCCTGAATGTGCTCTCGTCGCGCCGCATGCTGGTTACCAAAGCAGCGCTCGATCAGCTCGTTTCGGCCGCCAAGAAACAAAACGGCGCCCCTGAGGTTGCGTCCCCGGCCTAACGTCGCGAAGTCACCCGACCAGTTAACACCATGCCACGCTCCATACCGCCAACAACGTCGATCACGCTTGAGCCGCACCAGATCATTGTGCGCCCCCTCGTGACCGAAAAAGGCATGCATCGCTCGACGCGCAACAATGCGTATGCGTTCGAGGTACACAAGCTGGCCACGAAAAGCGACGTGCGGCGAGCGGTCGAAGATTTGTTCAACGTAACGGTAGTGAAAGTCCACACGCAAAACCGCAAAGGCAAGCCGCGTCGTACCCGCTTCCGCGAAGGTACGACCGGAAACTGGAAAAAGGCGATTGTGACGTTGGATAAAGAGCACAGAATCGATTTCTTCTAACAGAGACAAGAGCTAAGAGTCGAGAGTCAAGAGCTAGACGGGTTTTTGGCTCTCGCCTCTCCGCTCTAGACTCTCGACTAAATAATGGGTATTCGCAAATACAATCCGACATCGCCTGGTCGCCGCGGGGCGACTGTCAGCGACTTTGCCGAGCTCACACCCGGTGCGAAGCCGGAGAAGTCGCTGCTGCGCCCGAAAACCCGTTCCAGCGGCCGCAACAACCAGGGAAAAATTACATCGCGGTTTCGCGGCGGCGGCCACAAACGCCGGTACCGATTGATCGACTTCCGCCGCAATAAAGATGGCGTACCAGCAAAAGTCGATTCAATTCAGTACGATCCGAACCGCTCGGCTCGCATCGCACTACTTAATTATGTCGATGGCGAGAAACGCTACATCGTCGCCCCGCACGGATTGAAAGCGGGCGACACCGTAATGAG
>DASZZA010000195.1:0-2228 GCA_035545135.1 Lacipirellulaceae bacterium
CTGTCCGCATTGCGGATCGCTCATCGAAATCCGCGTCAATCGGTCGAGCGGAATGACTCGCTACAAACGCGTATGCACAGGCGATCCGCCCTGCCGGTTGTAGTCGTGGCTGGAGGGAAACGGCAAGGCTCCTACCGAGCCGGAGCTCCCGCACACACATTCGCGGCTCGGTGGGAGCCTCGCCGTCCCGCATCGGACGTCGCCTCGCCGTCTCACGTCAGAGTTCGCCGATATCCTCGTTCCAAAGTTCGGGACGTGCAGAGATGAAATCTTGCATCAATTGATAACACTCGGCGTCGTCAACAATTTCGACCTCGACGCCGCGCGAACGGACGTAGTCTTCCGGTCCGCGGAACGTGCGGCTCTCGCCGATGACGATCCGCGGAATACGATAGAGCAGGGCGGTGCCGCTGCACATATCGCAAGGCGAGAGCGTGGAGTATAGCACGGCCCGGCGGTACTCGGCCGGGCGCAGTCTGCCAGCGTTTTCGAGGCAATCCATTTCAGCGTGCAGGATGGCACTGCCTTTTTGTACGCGGCGGTTGTGCCCGCGGCCGACAACCTTGCCGTCGATCACCAGCACGGAGCCAATCGGAATACCCCCTTCAGCCAGCCCCAGTCGGGCTTCGTCGATAGCCATTTGTAAAAATGGGTCAGCCATGGTTCGGGCGCGGGTGGCGGTTGTGCGATCCGCGAACTATCCTAAAATGGTGCCCGCGGTGCGACAACCCACAACCCTGATTCAGCGTCCATGAGTAAGAGTTTGCTGAGTGTCGCCCAGCGCGCCGTAGTCGCTTCGTTGGCTCTCGCTGCGCTCGTTCTGAACGCCGACTCGGGACTATTAGCTTCCGATCTTCTGGCAACCACGGATTTCGCGGGGGTGGCCGCGACCGTCCAGCGCTACGCGGAGCAGTACGGCCCCAAGCACGTGTTGCTCGTGCTGGACATCGATAACACCATCATGTCGATGGACTCCGACTTGGGTAGCGATCACTGGTTCGAATGGCAAGACTATCTGCTTAAGAACGAGCCCAACTCGCCGCACCTGGTGGCCAGGACGTTTCCGGGGCTGCTGGAGGCTCAGGGCATCCTTTTCGACCGCGGTCACATGCACCCGACCGAGGCTGGCGAGCCGCCGCTCATCGCCAAACTGCAGAAGCTGGGAATCGCGACCGTTCTGCTGACTTCGCGGGGACCCGAATATCGAGCGGACACGGAGCGCGAGCTCAAGCGGTGCGGGTACGACTTTGCGCGCTCGGCACTTCCAGTGCACGATGTGCCGAAAGGCGAATATTTGCCTTACGATCCGGCGAAACCGGAGAAGAGTGGTTTGTCGCCCGCAGAGGTTGCCAAGTACAAGCTGGGCCCGCCTCGGCCCGTGCTGTATACGCACGGGGTCTTTATGACGGCCGGGCAGCATAAAGGAATCATGTTACTGACGCTGCTCGACAAGGCAGACCGCGATATCAAGGCGATCGTCTACGTCGACGACAATGTCCGCCACGTTGGTAGCGTTTTCTCCGCGGCGGTTCAGCGGAATATCGAGATCACATCCTATCAGTACCAGCATGATGACGTCCGAGTGCAACGGTTTGAGTACGGCGACAAAACGGCCGTCGACCAAGCCTGGCAAACGGTCAAGCAGAGCCTCCACGAAGTGACGGCGGCCAAACCGCAACTAAGCGAGGCGCAGCTGAACGGGGTTCGCGTGCCAAGTCGTACATGGCGGCCGGCAAAAAGGCGATTTCAGCGACCATGCTGTGGTTGCCGATAGGTCGGTGCCTCGATTCAAAGCCCGCACTCCAAGCAAGGCCCTTATCACCACCTTTCCCTGCTTGCGCTGCGGGCTTCAACCGGTTGAAGGATATGAGTCGACGTACTCGCGCAAGTCGACGAGTTCTTTGTCGAAGCCGCTGTTAAGAACCGGGAAGCGGCACCATGTTTTCGGGTCAAGATTCTCATCATCCAGATGAAACGACGGGGCGTAACGCTCACGTTTCCACTGGTTGCGGCACCAGAGGCGGAAGAATCGTTCGACCCACCTGCCGATCTGATCTTTGTCATATTGCGGGAAGTCGGGCCGAATCACATCGAACACTTCGACGGGAAGAAGCTTGTCGCGGATGGCGGCCCGCTCGATCGCATCCAACAGGCGATACGGCATGAGATCGGCTTCGTCGGTTTGGTCGGCCGACGGTGGCCGCAGCTCGGCCGTGGGCTTCAGTTTG
>DASZZA010000196.1:0-7861 GCA_035545135.1 Lacipirellulaceae bacterium
CCAGCAATACGACGCTAAATGGTCTGCCATTGGAAGAATCGGCGTTAGAACCGGGCGATCGGTTGTGTCTGGGGCCGGTCGAATTGGTCGTGCTGGACCCCGAAGCGACCACGTCGCCTTCCCCGGCTCGCGAACCGATTCAAGTGGAGAATCAGGTCGTTAGCGAAATCCATGTGAGCCGCGACCTGGCACGCAAACGCAGCCGTCAATTGCTAGAAAGGTTGCGGCGTGAACGTCTTGCACAGCGCTGCCTGCAAAATCAAATCTGTGACCTGCAGGAAGAATTGCTTCAAGCTGTGGAGGACGGGAATTCGGCAAACCGCCAATTGGAAAGCAAATCGCTGGAATTGGCCGCGGTAAAACAGGAACTGGCTGAGCAAAAGGAGAAACGGTCGTACGACGACGTGCTCGTAAGCCGAAGCGGGGATCTTGAGCAGGAAGTGGTGCAGCTTACGGACCGTGTCGAGCGATTATCCTGCAATCTGTCAACGGTGACCGATGAGCGTCAGAAGTTAGTGGATGACAACATCGAGATGCATGAACAGCATCGCCGGCTAGTCGATGAGAATTCTCGGCTACACGACGACGTCGTCAGGCTGACCCTTCAAGTCAATCAGAAAGCGGCTCTCGCCGAAGAGCGCGACGAGCTTCGCGGCCGAGTCGATCAACTTTCCGCCGAAGCGCGCTCATTGGCCGCCGAGCGGAGGGCGATCTCCGACGAACGATCTGCGCTATGCCGGGAACGCAATGAGCTTCGGGAACACAACGACGAATTACGTGCACGCTTCGATGAGCTCAGTGACCAGAGGGTCGCCGAAGCGCGGGAAAAATTGTCGATCACCGAGCAGCGGGACGCTCTCAGTCACGAAAACGACCGGTTGCAGGCGCGTATTACGAAACTTGCCGAGGAGAACGAAGCTTTGGCGGCGAGCAAGGCGGCCCTTGCCGAAGAACAAAGTCGGCTTCGAGATCAGCTTGATCGACTGGCGGATCTCGAGCGGGATATGCAGGCAGCAGTCGCTGGCCGTCAGAATACATCCGAGGAGCTGCACCGCGCACTGTTACAAATCGCCGAATTGAAGGAGCGAGTCGATCAAAACAGCACACTCGTCGAAGTGTACGAAGGGCTAAGTAAAGAGCGCGATGAGCTGGTTCAGGAAATGAACCGGCTTCGCGACCAAATCAAGGTTCAGCAGGAAGAACGGGCCGCGATCGAGGCAGCGTGGAAATGTCTCTCTGACGAAGCGACGGCGTCGAGCGAAGCACGGGAACGCCTGGCCGACGAGAACTCCAAGCTTTTGGCAAATCTGGAGGATGTGAAGCAACAACTTGAACAGGTTAGACACGAGCATGCGGCGCTGGTTAGCTCGGCCGCTGGCTTGGACAACACGCTTGCTGCGAAGACACAAGCGGAAATTGAAGCGGCAGCGGGGGTGGCAATCATCGAGAAGAAGTTGGCGGAGCAGGCGCGCGAGTTTGCCGAATCCACGCAGGAATTTGAAGAACAATTGGCGGCGGCCTGTGACTTGCAGGCGTCGCTGGAGCAATCGCGGGACGAATGGCGGCGGCATTGTGCGGAGGCCGAGGACCGATGTGCCGCGCAGTCAAGTCGGATTGCGGACCTTGAAGCCCAACTCGCGGCGATCGGAGATGCCGAGGCGAAATCGCCGGATCACCATGAACTAATGCCGCTTGGCGCCTCGTGGCATGACGAGTCGCATGAAACCTGCGATCACTCCGTTGCCGTAGAACCGGAGCGCGTAGGTTTGGGCACGCCCATCGGAGACCCAGCCGGCTGGCGTCCGGAGGACGGTGCTGCCGATATCGAGCGGCTCTGCATTGTCAGCGGGCAAAACGAGAACGGGTCGCGTACTGCGAACGTGGCCGAAGACGGCCACTCGCGGAGCAACACGTCGAGCGCGGCGGACTGGTCACACATTGGCACAAACGACTCTGCAGCGGGCGTGACCACGCAGGACGAAGATGCTTCCACCGAAGTAACGGAACCGGCAGCCATGAGCTCGGTCAATACGGCCGCACGTCAAACGAGCGAAACCGAGGCGACAAAGAGAGCCGTTCCGACTTCGTTCATCGAGCGGTATGCCCACTTGTTTTCGGATGACGAGCCGTCGAACAACGGGCCCACAAAACCGGAGGCTCTGCCGGATCGCCTCACCGAGTCGTCGCAGCCAAACGAAGCGGCACCTATTCGCTCCGATCACGCCGAGACGTTGAACAAGAATGATGACGAGGAATCTGTCGAGCAATACATGGCGAAGTTGTTGCAACGGATGCGCGGCGCTGCATCGGAAAAGACGGCCACGGTCGCACAACTGTTGGGAGGTGATGCCAAGACCGCGGCGCCGGTGGGCGGCGACCTTTTCACGCCGTCTCAACAGGGAGCGGCGTCTCCCGACGACGGGGACGAAAGTGCTGCGACACCGTCCGGCACTCATGAAACGGAAAGCCCTGAGCCGCTGCAACGCAAGTCCGCCCCGCTGGTAACGGCGACCGAATTAGGCGCGTTGCGGGCGTTGGCGAACGAAACAGCTCGCCGTGCGATTAGCCGCCACGACGTTCGAAAGCAGCGGCGAGAGACAACGACGAAAGCCTTCATCACCACGCTGGCAAGTGGCACAGGGCTGTGGCTGATGTTCATCTCGCCGAACTGGCGTAGCATTCAATTCATCACGGCGTGTGCCACGTTACTAGTAGCGGCGTGCTGGGCGGGCCAAACTTGTCGCGCTTTGTGGGAATCGCGGCGGGTAGCGAGGCACGGCATCCCCGATTCGGATTGGGAAGCCTTGCTACCCGACGACCAGGCGGAGTTGCCGATTGACGTGGAAGAGCGTGGCTAGGTCAATTCCAAGTCACCCTCATCCCAACCTTCGCCGACAGGGAGAGGGAGCGTCCCTCAGAAGCCTCGTTCAGCGCGGACGTCGTCGAAATCGCGCAGATGATATTCAATGCCGACGTGGTCGAGCACTCGGCATAAGCTCCGAATGGCGACTCCCATCCCGTCGGGACCGCTGAAGCCGCCGAATTGACCGCCGCCTTTCAGGTGGGGCTCCAAATCGAGGACCACGCCCGGAATTCCGCGCTTGGTGAGCTTTTGTTCGAGTTGGGGAATCAACTCGGCGAAATCACGCAGGATGCGCTCGTGGCCGCTGTCGCCCAGGTGGGCAGGAACGAAGTGCTTGAGCATGTCTTCGTTTACGTGTCGATTTTTGGGGCCGGCCTCAAAGTGGCCGGCTACAGCTGGCTGCTGCGGGTCACGGTAGTCTTTTACATGCATCCAGCCGATGCTGGGCTTCATTTCGAGGTATTGGGCGAACGTTTCGTCGGCCGTGTAACCCTGGCTGACGATATTGCCGGCATCGAAGACGGTGACTAAGGCCGGGTGATTGATGCGTCGATGCAGTTCGGCAACGAGTTCGCCCGACTGGCCGACGAGATTGGCCTCAATTTCCAAACCGTAGGTCAGATCGCTGCGGTGGCAAGCTTCGGCGATTTCGCCGAGTTGGTCGGCCGCCTGCGAAAGGTACTCCCATGGATCGGAGCCCTTGGGCGGATAAAACGAAAAACCGCGGATGAGCTTGGTCTCGAACGCGTGGGCCATCTCGCAAGCGCGGCTGACTTCTTTTTCGAGATAGCGGTCGAACGGAATGAACTGATTGGTTGTGCCGTCGTCGATGTCGCACAGCTTCACTTTGCCAAGCGGCGAACCGATCGAGGCGACGTTCATACCATATTCGTCTTCCAAATGGCGGAGCTTGGTGATTTCCGCCTTGGTGAGCTTCATCACGTTCTTGACGCCGCTGCCGACGTCGACGAAGCGCAGACTGTAATACTGCATGCCGGCGGCCGAGAGCGCGGAAAATTGCTCGGTGGCCGTTTTGTGATTGGCGGCTTCGTCGCCGAAGGCGGATAGGACTACTTTGGGTCGGTCGGGCATTTTGAACTTACGGTTGCAAGAGTGAAGAAAAGATTAGGGAGGCAAGGAGGAGGGGAGACAATGAGACAGATGTCGTAACGGATCTCCTTATCTGCCCGTCTCCCCTTCTCTTTGGCTACTGTTTGATCCTTCGATTTTCGGGCGTCATCCAAGTGCGCTGATGTACTTCGCGGTAACGGTCTCGGTCATTCCACCGCGGGCGTTGAAGGCGGCTTCGATTTTCATGAAGCGTGGCCGGACGACGGCGACGAGGTCGTCGAGAATCGTGTTGGTGACGTGCTCGTAAAAAATCCCTTGGTTGCGAAAGCTTTGCAGGTAGAATTTCAGGCTTTTTAGCTCGACGCACAGTTTGTCCGGCGTGTAGGTGATCGTCAGCGTGCCGAAATCCGGTTGGCCCGTACGTGGGCAGACAGAGGTGAACTCCGGTGCACGAATTTCGATCTGGTAGTCGCGGTCGGGAAATTGGTTTTCAAACGTTTCCAACAGGCTGCGGAAGTCGGACATCGGGCCGCTCCTTTTGACGGGGCGTGCATTGTGGCATGATAAGAACGGCAGCGAAAGGGGCGAGAACGAGCCGCGAAGAACACGAAAAGTCACGAAAAGTTTTCCTGGCGTTCTTTGTGACTTTTGTGGCAATACGAAGGATGCGCTCGATTATGGATCTGGTCAAACAGTCAAATGATCTTCCGGCCGTGGTTCTGCTATCCGGCGGGCTCGATTCGGCGACGACGGCAGCTATTGCGCGGGCTGACGGGTACCGATTGTTTGCGCTATCCGTCGATTACGGACAGCGGCATCGGTTTGAGCTGGACGCGGCGAAGCGGGTTGCTAAGTCGCTGGGAGTCGAACGGCATGTGATTGCTTCTGTGGGGCTGGATCAATTTGGCGGCAGCGCGCTCACCGCAGACATCGAAGTGCCGATGGATCGCGATGAAGACCAGATTTCGCACGGCATTCCGGTCACGTATGTGCCAGCGCGCAATACTGTGTTTCTCGCGCTGGCGCTCGGTTATGCTGAAGTGGTTGGGGCGGCCGACATGTTCATCGGCGTCAATGCGATCGACTATTCGGGTTATCCCGATTGCCGACGCGAGTTTGTGGAGGCGTTCCAAACGCTGGCGAACCTGGCGACAAAGGCGGGCGTTGAAAAAAAGCTGCTGTTTCACATTCACACGCCGCTGATTCAGATGACCAAGGCCGAGATCATTCGCCGCGGAACCGAACTTGGCGTCGACTACGGATTGACGCACTCGTGCTACGCCCCGAATGAAGCTGGAGTTGCCTGCGGCCGGTGCGATGCGTGCCAGTTGCGGCTGAAAGGATTTGCGGAAGCTGCTTTGACGGATCCGATTGCCTACCAATTCATGGACGCGCGAAGATAACCACGGAGTGAACTGACGACATGGAGAAATGAAAACGAATTTGTAATTGCAAATTGGTGATTTGTCATCGGCCATTCCAGAAATGACCAATTTCAATTGACCAATGACTAATGACAAATCACTTCTCCGTTTACTCCGTGCCCTCTGTGGTAAACAATTTCAGTTATGCGTATTGCTGAGATTTACTGTTCGGTTCAGGGCGAGGGCTTTCTCACCGGCGTGCCGAGTGTGTTTGTGCGCGCGAGCGGATGTAATTTGCGGTGTTGGTTTTGCGATACGCCGTACGCGTCGTGGCAGCCGGAGGGGCGCGACATGGCGATCGATGAGATTGTCGCGCAGGTGGAGGAATGGGAAACCGAGCACGTCGTGATAACAGGTGGCGAGCCGATGCTGCATGCGGAGCTAATTCCGCTGTGCGGGCGACTGCGGGCGATCGGACGGCACGTGACGATTGAAACGGCGGGAACGCTGTTTTTGCCGGTGGCGTGCGATTTGATGTCGATCAGTCCGAAGTTCGCGTCGTCAGCGCCGTCGGCCGAGTGGCATCCGCGTTGGCATCGACGGCATCAGCGGGATCGGCATCGCCCGGAGGTAATTCGACGGCTAGTTGCGGATCACGAGTATCAAGTGAAATTCGTCATTGATTCACACGAGGATTTGGATGCGGTGCAGGAGTATCTGGCCGAGATTCCCGAGATTGCTCGCGAGCGCGTGCTGTTGATGCCACAGGGGACCGAACGAGAACAACTCGAGGAGCGGGCCGCGTGGTTGCGACCGTATTGCAAGGCGGAGGGGCTTGTATATTGTCCGCGGAAGCAAATTGAATGGTTTGGCCCGGTCCGCGGTACGTGACATGAATGCGTGGCAGTTCATCCGTTCGAGTTTGCGGCATTACCGGCGGACTCAATTGGCGGTGGCGATGGGGGTAGCGGTAGCCACGGCGGTGCTGACTGGGGCACTTCTGGTTGGCGATTCGGTGCGCGGCAGTTTGCGCGATCTTACTCTGCAGCGTCTCGGGCGCATCGATTCGGCGATCGTGGCCGGGCACCCGTTTCGCACGGAGCTGGCGAAAGAAGTTGCCCGTAACGCCGAGTTCCAGAAGTTCTTTACGGCAGTGCAGCCGGCGATTTTGCTGAATGGATCGTTGCAAGCCGGCCATGAGGGAGCTGTTCGTCGGGCGACGGCGATATCGGTTGTCGGATGCGAGCCGGAGTTTTGGTCGCTCGGGAAGGGCGGGCCGGCCAAGGCGCTCCGCGGCGATGAGGTCGCAATCAGTCAATCGATCGCGACCGAATTAGGCGTTGCGACGGGCGACAGCGTGCTGTTGCGAATCCCGCTCGCGGGCGCGATTCCGGCCGACAGCATGCTGGGGGCAAAGCAAATCGAAAAGACCACGCGCAGACGGCGTTTTCAAGTTGCGGCGGTGCTGCCGCCAATCGGCTTAGCGCGGTTCGGGTTAACTCCCAATCAGCAGTTGCCGCGAAATGTGTTTGTGTCGCTCGGTGCACTGCAAGATTTATTGAAGCAGCGTGGTAAGGCGAATGCCATTCTTGTTGCGACCGACATACCGAATGCCGCGAGCGGTGACGACGCCGAGGCGGCGCTGAAGCACGCGTTGCAACCGCGCTTGGAGGATTATGGGCTGCGGGTCGAAAGACTGCGGTCGCCCGCCGGCTACCAGATATCGGCCGACGAATTAGTGTTGCCGGATGCGCTGGTTCGCGCTGCGGAAAGGCTATGGAATGGGGGCGGGCTGCAGCCGGTTGTTACGTACCTTGCCAACACGATCACCGTCGGGCAGGGCGCAGCGCGGCGAATGATTCCCTATTCAATCGTTACCGGCGTGGACTCGACGTCGCCCCTCGGACCGTTGTCGGATACGGCCGGCAAGCCGATCAAGTTGGCGGATGATGAAATCGCGCTCAACAAGTGGGCTGCGGACGACCTGAAGGCGAATGTGGGCGAAAGCGTGACGTTGAAATATTATGAGCCGGAAAGTACGCATGGCAAATTGCAGGAGCGCGACTCGCCGCTGTTAAAGCTTCGGGCAATCGTTCCTCTCGAAACGGCAGACGGCAAACCATCATTGGCTGCCGACCCGAAGCTGACGCCAGAACTGCCGGGCGTGACCGATCAGAAGTCGATCGCCGATTGGGATTTGCCATTTCCACTCGTCGAAAAGATTCGCCCGCAGGACGAGGCATACTGGAACAAATATCGCACTACTCCCAAGGCGTTTGTGTCGTTCGCGACGGCCAAACAATTGTGGCCCAGTCGCTGGGGCACGATTAGCTTGCTGCGAATGCCACAGGGTAAGAGTGATGCCGAGTACATCGATCTGTTGCGACACGCGGTCGATCCCGCCGCCATGGGGATGAACATGCTCCAAGTGAAGCGGCTGGGATTGGAGGCCTCCGCGGGCACCACGCCCTTTAGTGTGCTCTTCCTTGGGTTCAGCTTCTTTTTGATTGCGTCCGCCGTGATGCTGGTCGCGATCTTGTTTTCCCTCGGTGTTGAGCAGCGC
>DASZZA010000197.1:0-15825 GCA_035545135.1 Lacipirellulaceae bacterium
CGATTACAATACCTGGCGGAGCACCTTCGGCCAGACTGGCGGCGGCAGCGGAACGACCAATAATGTCGGCGTCATGAAACGCGGCTACGGCACGCTCACGCTGAGCGGCGCCAACACCTACAGTGGCCAGCTCAAGGTAAACGACGAGGGCGGCACCCTGCGGCTCACCAGTGTGCAAACCAATGCCGGCCAATCGATGGCTCTGCCAGCCGTCTACATCGGCAACGCCCTGAACACGACGCCCACCATCCTCAAAGTTCTAACGAACAATGCCCTGCCAGCCAATTCACTGATCCGGTTCGGCTCGGGTGCTAATGGCGGCATCAATCCGATCTTCCGCCTGCACGACGAAGATCCAGGCACGGCAGGTAGCGTGCCGGCCAGCGGCTCGTTTAACCAGACGGTCCGTGGTTTTTCGGGCGGCAACGGTTTGGTCCAGGTCGGCGTCGGCACGCTGACGATCGATACGCCCACCGGCGAATCGTATTCGTTCTCCGGTACGCTCCGCACCGATTTCGATGCGAGCTCCCCCGACCCCGACAACCCCGTGCGTGGTACGATTATCAAGACCGGCGGCGGAAGGCAGGATTTCACGCAAACCAACGGCAACATGCTTGGGGATTTTGTTCTGCAAGATGGAACGGTTGGCGTGGGCACGAACTCGGTTTTTGGCCCCGTCGCGCTGCCAAATGTCAAGTTTCCGCAGCTCCATATTAACGGCGGCACACTGGTGAATACTTCGGGCGGGCCACTCAACCCGAGCGTGCAATACATATTCGTCGGCGGTAGTTTCACTTTCGATATCAATGGCGGCAACGATACGCAGTTCAACGGCGCCGCCGGCGTGGTCACGACGACGTTGACGGCCGATAATCCGACAATCACCGTGCTCGGCGATACGATCGTCAATGGGTCAACCTCGACGGGGACATTGATTTTCGCAGGCGATATTGTGGATGACGGCGCCCCACGCGGCTTTACCAAGTCCGGGCCCGGCACGCTGACTCTTGGCAGCCCAGGAAACAGCTACCGTGGCGAGACGACAGTCGCACAAGGAGCGCTGCTGGTTCGCTACCAGACGAATTCCGGCAACACCGGTACGGCCCGAATTGGCGACGGAAACGGCCGCGTCAATCTCTCCGGCGGAAAATTGGAGTACAACGGTAGCAGCGGTTCGAGCAGCTTATCGTTCACCGTCACAAATCCGGTTCGAGTAACCGCCGACAGTGAGATCGACTACGCTAGCGCTACCACCGGATTGACCGATGCGACTAATCCCGCCGGTATTGTTTTCGATTTCGCCAGCAACGGTAACGGGGACGCCTTTGACTGGACCGGCGGCACGCTGACGTTCCGCCATAACGGCGCTAGCCAAGGCATTAGCTATCGCCCCTCCCTCTCACGCAGCGGCTTCGACTATGGCGGGCCCGTTGTGATTGACAATGGCGCCGGCAGCACGCGGAGAACGGTGCTGCAGTCCACCAACACGTCGGGCAGCCAGACATGGTCCGGTGCGATTTCGGGCAGCGGCAGCTTCCGGCGCGTGGCTGCGGGGGGCGCAACAGTTTTCAGCGGCGCCAATACCTTCACTGGTGGCACGTTCGTTGATGACGGCACGCTCACCGTCAGCGGAACGAATGCCACGTTCGGCGGCGGCAACGTAACGGTGGGTGGCGCCACCGATGGTCACGCGGTCATCGACAGCGGCGTCTTGAACGCGATTGCCGACACGGCCACGCTAACACTGCTCGGCGGTGGCATTTCCAGCGTCGCCGATATCGGCTACATCGACCTGAGCGCGGGAATCGACGAGCACGTGTCAGCCCTGGTACTCGGTGCGGGGAGCCCGATCACCAGCGGCACGTGGGGATCCAGCACCAGCAGCGCCGTCAACAAGAACGACGAATACTTCTCGGGCACAGGCATCATCACCGTCGTTCCCATGGGCAGCGGCAGCAGCCTGGCAAACAGCACTGCCGCGGTGCCCGAGCCGGCAACTTTATCGCTGCTAATGTTCGCGGCGGGCACAGCATTGATGTTCCGGCGGCGCAGAAGGTAACCGCAGGCTGGCAATTGGCAAATCGTACGGCATGGCCACTCCAGTTAGAACGTGTTTTGAATTACTCCCTCTCCCCGTGGGAAAGGGTTGGGGTGAGGGCGAATTGCGAAAACCAAGGCACCCTCACCATGCCCTCTCCCGGAGGTAGAGGGTTCCAATGCCAAATCCTGCAATTCTAAAACACGTTCTTAGAGTGGCCATGTTCGCGCGCGAAGCAAAAAGCTGTCGGCGGGGCTCAACTGCAGTGCGGCAACGAGAGCCGACCCGATTTGCTAAAACGTATCCGGGCCAAAGTCGGCAAACTCGTCGTATTCGGGCTGTTGCCAGTTTTCGAAGCGCGTGAATTCGTGCAGCCACGTGAGTTTGATGTCGCCGGTGGGGCCGTTGCGCTGCTTGCGGATCAAGAGGTCGGCCTGGCCCTTCACCCGTTCCCGGTCCTCTTCGTTCGATTGGTAGAACTCGTCGCGATGGACGAAGACGACGACGTCGGCGTCCTGCTCAATGGCGCCCGACTCCCGCAAGTGGCTGAGCTGCGGTTTGCTGTCGCGAGTTGCTTCCACCTGCCGGTTGAGCTGAGCCAGACACAGAACGGGCACGGATAATTCGCGGGCCAGGCCTTTCAAACGGCGCGAAATGCGCGCGACCTGTTCCTGTCGTGGGTCGCGCGGATTATCGGGTTCGATGAGCTGTAAATAATCAATGACGATGAGTGATAAACCCTCCTGGCGCTTGAGCCGGCGCGCGGTGGCCGCGATTTCGGTCATGTTGCGGCTTGGGGAGTCGTCGATATACAGCGGAGCGCGGCTGACGTCCGTGGCCGTCTGAATGAGCCGACGACTTTCGTCGGCCCCGACTTGTCCGTTGCGCAAACGATGACTGTTTACTCGTGCGCGAGAACAAAGCAACCGATCGCCCAATTCGAGCGCCGACATTTCCAGGCTAACGATCAATACGGGTTTGGCGGGTCCGCGCTCGTCGATCGCAATGTGTTCGGCGATGTTGAGCGCCAGCGCGGTTTTGCCCATGCTGGGGCGCGCGGCGAGGATCACGAGCTCCGAATCGTGGAGACCGCCAGTGAGATCGTCGTAATCGATGAAGCCGGTTTCCAATCCGCCGTAGGCGTGCTCGTGCTGCATTCGCGCGTCGATGCGAGCGAGCGATTCGTGCAGGATTTCACGCACTGGGCGGACCTTCGTGTCGCCCTTCGTGTCCAGGATGCGAAAGACGCGCTCCTCGGCCCGCGACAACATTTCGCGTGCGTCGACGCCCGTTTCGTAGGATTCGTGAATAATATCCGTGCTCGCATGAATGAGCGCGCGGAGCACGGCTTTGTCACGCACGATACGGGCGTAGTATTCGGCGTGAGCCGCCGTTGCAACTTCCTGGCTCAACTCGAGGAGGAAGGCGGCGCCGCCCACCGACTCGTATTGGCCGGTGTCCTTGAGGCGTTGACTGAGTAGGGTGGGATCGATCTGCTGGCCACCGTCGTGCAGGGCGAGCATGTGGTTGAAAATGATGCGATGCGCGCCGTCGTAGAAATCATCGGGCCGAATGAGAAGGGCTACTTCGTCGCACGCCTCGGGCAGAAGCAACAGGCTACCGATAACCGCCCGCTCGGCCTCGATGCTGCGTGGCGGTTGGCGATCGAGCAATTCGCCAAGGTTGTCTCCATTCGCACTGCGCAGCTTTGTTTCAACAGTGGCCACTGGATCGATCCGTCGACGAAGGAGGGGGGGGAACCGAACAGGCAAAGCCGCAGACGAGATAACGTCGCGATCCGCTGCTCCAATCCACCCTTTCGTTTCTTATTTCGTACTTTTTAAGAGCTTCTAACAAAATGGCCGGGGACTGTCTCAATTTTGCGGAGTCTTCGGAGCAAAATGGGACTGTCCCCCTTTTCGAAGCCATTTTGTCCGAAGCTCTAAGTTTCGGCCGCTACGGTCGGCACGACCCAGACTTTGAGTTCGCCTTCAACTTCGCTGGAATAGCGAACTTTCACCGTGTACAGGCCGAGCTCTTTGAGCGGACCTTCCAGACGAATCTGATCGGCGGAAAGGTGGACCTCGTTCGCCCGAAGTGCGGCGACGATGTCGTGGGCGCCCACGCTGCCGTACAGATGGCCGTCCTCGGTCGCGTTGGCCTCGATCGTGATGCTGTGCTTTGCCAATTCGGCGGCCTGCCGACGCAACTCGGCCTGGCGTGCCAATTCGATTTGCTGCAACTTGACCTTATGCTTTTCGACCATTCGCTTGTGGTGGTCGGTGGCCAGAGTGGCCAGGCCGTGTGGAATGAGATAGTTGTACGCATAGCCCGGCTTCACTTCGATGACCTGGCCCTGCTTGCCGACATGTTCGACAGAATGAATAAGCAACAATTCCACGCCGCCGCGCGATCCCCTGGGAAGCGGCTTGTACGGCGTATTAGGAGTGCGACGGATTTTGCGTTTGGTTTTCATGGTGGATGTTAGATGTTGGATGTTCGATGTTGGAATACGATATCCAAGCCAAGTCGCGAACTTTGTTGGCGCAGATTAGAAGGGAATATCGTCAGTCGGCGGCGGCCCGCCGGCGGGCATATATTGTTCGGAGTCGTCGTATTGCGGTTGTTCGCCGCCAGGGGCAGTGCGGCTGCCGCCACGTCCTCCTCGGCTGGCGTCGCGCGAGCCAAGCATTTGCATGCGTTCGCACGTAACGCGCAACTTGGAAAACTTTTGGCCATCCTTTTCCCACGTGTGGAGTTTTAACCGCCCCTCGATCAGCACAGGCGAGCCTTTGCTGAGATACTCGTTGGCGATTTCCGCGGTTCGCCCCCACAGCGTAACATCGACAAACGTCGCCTCGTCGATCCATTGATCGCCGCGCTTGATGCGGTCGTTGACGGCGAGGCCGATATCGGACACAGCGGTGCCGCTCGGAATGTAGCGCAGCTCGGGATCACGCGTGAGGTTTCCGACCAGGATGACGCGGTTGAAGCTTGCCATGATAATTCTCTTTCCGATCGAAGCGATGTTGAATCGAGATGTCCCCGACCGCATCTTTTACGTGTTTGTCCCAAAAAGGTGTCAGGAATCCATGCTTGGTGCAGCGAAGACGTCCTCAAATGGAAATTGGTTTCTTGCCCCCTTCTTTGATGAACCACATTTGTTACTGAACACCCGTTCCCATAGAACCGAAAATATCAAATCGTGCGCTGAAAGGCAAGAAACCGCAGATGAAGCGACAAAACGTGCTAAAAATGGAACTGGTGCGGGGATATCGGGTCGATTTCCTTACTCGTCGGAATCCTCGTCGACGCTCTCGTCGTCCTCTTCGGTGTGAGTAGCTGCAGCGGCGACTGCAACGGGCTGAGCCGGGCCGGCTTTCGCATGGTCTAGCACCGCCTCAACCAAGTGCGGATGCACCTTGAGCACAAGGTGACGCAGAATGCCTTCGTGAAGTTCCCATTGCCGGTTGAGCGCGGTGAGCATCGAGCTCGGGCCGCGAAAGTAGATGAGCCAGTACGCACCCTTACGCTGGCCGGCGATCGGATAGGCCAAACGCCGCTCTTCCCACAGACGGCTAACCAATACTTCCCCAGCGCCCTCTTGAATGGACTTCTCGATTTCGGCCGGTAATGCCGCACGTTCTCGGGCATATCGATTCGAATCGAAAATGATCATTGCTTCGTAAACGTTTGTTCGTTCTGCCAAGGTATTGCACTCCCAGGTATTCGCGGCTTTAAGCGGGCCAGCTTGCTGGCCGCGCCGGGCGGTCCCGGCCGCTAATTTCGTTTCAGTTAAATTGGTTCATGGCGGCGTCGACGCCTTCGGCAACCCAACATTCGGTTGCATCGGCGGCCCGCTCAATTGCTTCGGCGACCGCCGGTCGTTCGGCCGCGCCAAACCGGCTCAGCACAAAATCGGCCGCGTCCCATGCGTCGGGCACCGGGCCGATGCCGATTCGCAATCGACTGAACACGTCGGTCCCAAGTCGGTTGATGATGTCCTCCAGCCCCTTTTGTCCGCCCGCCGAACCTTGGCTGCGAAGTCGCAACTTGCCAAGCGGCAGGTTAAAGTCGTCACAAATCACCAACAAATCTGTCGGGGGCACCTGATAAAAATCGGCTGCGGTCCGCACGCTCTGGCCGCTACGATTCATCAGCGTATGTGGCCACAATAGCAGCGAGCGTTGGCCCGCAATTGTTAGATCCATCAATCGACCGTCGAACTTTTCTTTAACACTCGCGCCGGGGTTTCGAGCGGCAAGTGCGTTGAGCACGTCGAAACCGATATTGTGCCGCGTTTTTTCGTATTGCCTCCCGATGTTGCCCAAACCAACGATCAATTTCATAGTCGCGGGGAACATAGAGCAAGGAGCAGGGAGTAGGACACCAAACTCTGTCCTCCAAGCTCGAAGGTCCCGGCCTATTCCTTCTCCTCGCCCTCTTCTTCTTCCTCCCTGGCCTTGCCGATGACTTCCGGTTCGGCGGCGCCTTCCTCGGCCGCTGTGACTTCCTCTTCCTCAACTTCTCGCTTCACGCAGTGAACGATCATCTCATCCTCATCGGAAAGGATGGTTGCTCCCGCCGGCAAATCGATGATATCTTTCGCCGTGAGGTGGCCGCCAACCTGCAGGTTTTTGACGTTCAAGTGGAGCTTGTCGGGAACGACGTCGAGCGGCACCTCGATTTCGATTGAGTGGACAACCTGTTCGAGTACGCCGCCTTCCATCACACCCGCAGCCTCGCCGCGCAATTCGATCGGCACGTCGACTGTCACCTTTTCGCCGGCCCGTACGCGAAGCAAATCGACGTGCAGTACCTGCTGAAAGAAAGTGTCCCATTGTATGTCTTGCAGCAGCGCTTTGCCCGTGGCGTCGCCGTCGAGGTCCACGACTCTCGCCCCATGGCGAATCGATGCCTCGAATTGGTCGGCCGGCAGCGCGAGATTTACCGATTCCTCGCCGTGACCATAAAGCACGGCAGGCAACTTGCCCACACGCCGCAGCCGGGCGTTATGGCGTTTCCCCAACAATTTGCGATTTTCGACGCGGAGTACTTCGGCCATGGCAATGAACTCGATAGGAATTCGAACGGAAGCTTGGCAGGTATTCAGCCGCCTCGACGCCGGGACGGAGGCAGGCTGGAGAACCACTCATTTTGCCCTGGTCCGGGCTAGGGTTCAAGGGCAAGTAGCACCCGTGCGTACCTCGCTTCGAATCGGCGGCGTCGAGAAGGGCCGGCCTTGATTGCGACGGTGAATGGCGACGAAATTCGCTCAAAAGCCAATGTGCGACTAACGAAACAGCCGGCTGACGGATTCGTTGCGATGGATTCGCTTGATGGCCTCGCCGAGGAGGGGCGCGACAGTGAGGACGCGGGTATGGGGAAGAATTTGGTCGTCGCGTAGCGGAATGGAGTCCGTAACGACCAGGCTGTCGAGATTGGCCGCCTTAAGGCGTTCCATGGCAGGTCCGCACAGGACGGCATGTGTGGCACCGACGTGAATCTCCTTAACGCCATGTTCGTGCAGCGTTTTGGCCGCACCCGTAATCGAACCCGCGGTGCTGATCATATCGTCGAACATGAGGGCGACCTTGCCTTCGACCTGGCCACCCAGGATGTGGGCCTGGACGGTCGTTTCTGCACTTGTGCGGCGCTTGTCGATGATCGCCACCGTGCCGCCGATGCGCTTTGCGTGGCCGATCGCGCGTTTGATACTGCCTTCGTCCGGGCTGACAATCACGGCGTTACTCAGGTCGATCCCTGAATGTAGAAAATGTTCATTGAGCACCGGTGCCGCATAGAGGTGATCGACCGGCACATCGAAAAAACCTTGGATCTGGGCGGCGTGCAGGTCCATCGTCAGCACGCGGTTGGCACCGGCTCGCGTGATCAGATTGGCTACCAATTTGGCGGTGATGGGCACACGGCCTTCATCCTTGCGGTCCTGCCGGGCGTAACCGAAATAGGGAATCACGGCGGTGATCCGTTCGGCGCTGGCGCGGAGGGCACTGTCGATCATCACGAGCAGTTGCATGATGTTGTCATTCACCGGTGGGCAGGTCGGCTGAATGAGAAACACGTCGCGGCCGCGGATATCCTCGTTTATTTTGCAGGAGATTTCGCCGTCCGGGAATTTGCCCAGCGCGACATCGCCGAGCGGCACGCCCAGATAATCGGTAATCCGCCTGGCCAGGGCCAAGTTCGCAGTACCGCTGAAGATTTTGAGATCGTTCATGGCAAATGACAAATAACTACATGACGAATCACGAAGGAAGCGCCGGCCACTTCGTCATTCGCCATTCGTCACTCGGGTTTTCTCGATTCTTTTCATTTCCGCTTCCACGGCCGCAAGTTCTTCGGGCGTGTTGATACTCAGCGCCTCGATTGGCTGCAGCACGCAGAGTGCCTCGACCCGGTGGCCCTCCGCTTTTAGGACACCGGGACAGTCGGTCAGGTAATACTCACCTTGAACATTGTCGGCCGTCAACTGTTTGAGGGACAACAAGAGGGCGCTGGGCTGAAAAACATAGGTACTTAGGTTGATTTCCGTAATGGCCCGCTGCTCGGGGGTGGCATCTTTTTCCTCGACGATAGCCAAGAAATTGCCGCTCGGATCGCGAACAATGCGGCCCAAGCCGGCCGGGTTGGGCTTGTTGCCCGTGCCCATCAAACAGGCTGGTCGGCGGGTTGAGAATTCGGCCAATAACGCACGGAGCGACGACACCTGCACCATGGGAGAGTCGCCCGCCAGGATGAGCACGGGGCCCTTATGTCCGGCCAGGCTGTCCTTGCACATCATGATGGCGTGGCCGGTGCCCAATTGCTCGGACTGAACGACGAACTCGAGATCCCTGAGATCGGCCAGTGTCTGTCGAACTAAATCGGCGCGATAACCCACGACAACCAGGATGCGGTTGATACCGGCCGCCCGCACGGCGTCGATGACGTAGCGGATCATCGGTCGGCCGCAAACCGGAACCAACACCTTGGGCAATTCGGACCCCATCCGCTTGCCCATGCCGGCAGCCAGGATGATCGCCAATGGTTGCGTCATTGTTTTCACGTGTTGCATGCGATTTGCGAAACGACGCGGAGCGATCATCTTCCCACGTAGGAACCGGATTCACCAGTACCGAGTCAGAGCTGTTGCTCGTTGACCCTGTGAGCAAGCATTTTTAGAATGGAATTTTGCGAAAATCGCGATTGAAGACCGTTTTTGCGAGCGAACCTTTCGATGGCGCAGCCGTCTGCATTATCTGCAACAAGTGACGAAAAGCCCGTGGTTCGAGACGCAATAGAAAAGGCCGATCTGCTCATCGAAGCGATGGGGTGGATTCGGCAATTTCGGGACAAGATCACGGTCATCAAGCTTGGCGGCAGCGTCATGGAGGACGCCGATGCATTGCGGCATTTGCTGGTCGATATCGTGTTTATGGAAACGGTCGGCATGAGGCCGATCGTTGTGCATGGTGGCGGGGCCGCGATCACTCGCGCTATGGAAGAGGCCAGCATTACGCCGCGATTCATTCACGGGCGTCGGTACACCGATGACGCAACGCTTCGAATCGTCGAACGCGTGTTGGCCGGAGAAATCAACGAGATGATCGCGACGCGGATTGAAGAATTAGGCGGCCGGGCGATGCCGCTCAATTTCGCCGGCGGAAAGAACAACAACGTTCTGTTCGGCGAGCGGATAACGCTACCGGGCGACGACGGGCAGCCGATCGACTTGGGACATGTGGGCCGAGTGACGCGAGTCGATCGCGACACGATCGAGAATCTATGCTACGCCGGTCAGGTGCCGGTGATCCCGTCGATGTGTGAGACCGCAACGGGCGAGCGACTGAACGTAAACGCCGACACGGCAGCGACCGCCGTGGCTCAGGCGTTGGGAGCGGAGAAGCTAGTATTTCTGAGCGACGTAAACGGGGTACGCCGCGATAAGAACGATCCCGATTCGCTGGTCCACTCGCTCACTGCGAAAGACGCCCGCCGGATGATCTCCGAACGTGCGATCGAGGCGGGCATGATCCCAAAGGTGGAAGCTTGCCTTGAAACGCTGCAGAAGGGCGTCCGCAAGATTCATATTATCGATGGGCGGATTCGTCATTCGCTGATGCTGGAGATTTACACGAACCAAGGCATCGGCACAGAGATCGTGGCAACGTGAAGCGCCGCGAGATAGCGACAAAATAAACATGGCCATCGCAACGAGCACGATGAATGCTGCAACGGCGGAACTATTCGCCAAATATGTGGTGCCGAACTACACGCGGTTTCCGGTGTGTCTGGTGCGCGGCGAAGGCTCGTATGTGTGGGATGACCAGGGGCGGCGGTATCTCGATTTCTTCCCAGGCTGGGGTTGCAACCTGTTGGGACATTGCCCGCCCCGGGTAGTGGAGGCGATTCAAAAGCAGGCGGCCGAATTGATTCACGTGCCGAACACGTGGCATACGGAGGCCCAAGGACGTTGGGCCCAATTGCTGTCGGAACGAAGTTTCGGCGGCAAAGCCTTTTTTTGCAACTCAGGTGCGGAGGCGAACGAGGCGGCGATCAAGCTGGCACGACTGCACTCGACCGGCAACCGCTACAAGATCATTTCATTTCGCGGCGGTTTTCACGGCAGAACCTACGGCGCGACGAGCGCGACGGCTCAACCGAAGTATCACGAGGGGATTGGCCCGCTACTGCCGGGTTTTGCGTACGCGCCGTTCGGCGATTTGGATGCGGTGAAAAAACTGATCGACCATGACTCGTGCGCCATACTGATCGAGCCAGTTCAAGGGGAGGGCGGCATCCGCATTCCACCGGAGGGATTTTTGCGCGGCCTGCGACAATTGGCCGACGAGAACGGACTCTTATTGATCTTTGACGAAGTGCAAAGCGGCTGCGGCCGCACTGGAAAGTGGTTTGCATATCAACACGCGAATGTGGTGCCCGACGTTATGACGCTTGCCAAGAGCTTGTGCGGCGGCATAACGGGAGCGGCGATGTTGACGACGGCGGAAATCGCCGCAAGCCTGCGGCCCGGCATGCACGCGGCGACCTTTGGCGGTAACCCGATCGCGGCCCGGGCCGGCATCGCCACAATTGAAATGATTGAAGAGGAAGGACTTCTGGAGCGGGCGACGGAAATTGGCGAGCGCTTTCGACGACAACTTCAGCCCCTGGTGGAAGAACTGCCAATTGCAAAAGAGCTGCGAGTGTGCGGCTTGATGATCGGTCTCGAATTATCGACAGATGGCTCCGCCGTGGTGCAGCAGTGCTTGGACCGCGGGCTTTTGATAAATTGCACGCAACAAACCGTGTTGCGGCTGCTTCCGGCGATGACGCTTACCGACGATCAAGTGGAAGAGGGGTGCGAGATTCTGGCAAACGTTCTGCGAAATCGCGCATCTACAAACGGTTAATTACAATCACCCAAGATGCCTACTTGCCGGCGGTCCGACGACCAAGCTGTTGGCAAGGATAACCTCCCTGTTGCGCCATGCGACACTTAATTACACTCGCCGATGTTTCCGCGGCGGAAATTCAGCGGATTTTCTCGATTAGCGAAGATCTTAAGACGAAGTTCGGCCAGGGCCTGCGCGAACCGTTGCTTCCCGGGAGAGTGCTGGCACTATTGTTTGAGAAACAATCCTTGCGAACGCGCGTGAGTTTCGAGGCCGGCATGGCGCATCTCGGCGGAAGCAGTCTGATGCTTGGCGACGATGCGGGTTTCGGCAAGCGCGAGAGCCTGGCCGATTTCGCCCGCGTGCTAAGCGAGATGGTCGACGTCGTCGTGGTGCGTGCCAAGCGTCATGCCACAGTTGTAGATTTTGCGGAGCACGCTACGTGTGCGGTTGTCAATGGATTAACCGACCTCGCTCATCCGTGCCAGGTGCTGGCCGACTTGTACACACTGCAGGAACAATGTGGAACGTTGGATAGTCTGGATTTGGCATGGGTCGGGGACGGAAACAACGTCGCCCGCAGCCTGGTCGAAGGCTGCGGCCATTTGGGCGTTCGCCTAACGGTTTGCACGCCGCCCGGCTACGAACTCGACTCGCAATTCCTAGCGCAGGCGAATCGCGATTTTCCAAAGCTGGACGTAACGACGACACACGATCCGGTTGCGGCAGTGCGCGCCGCTGCCGCGGTGTATACCGATGTTTGGGCCAGCATGGGCCAAGAGAGCGAGCGCGAAAAACGACGACGAGATTTTGCCGACTACCAGGTAAATTCCCGATTAATGGCCGCGGCCTCCAAAAGCGCGCTCTTTATGCATTGTCTGCCAGCCCATCGGGGCGAAGAGGTGACGGACGACGTCATCGACGGCCCGCAAAGCATCGTCGTGGCGCAGGCGGCGAACCGGATGCACGTGCAAAAGGGCATCTTGGTGTGGCTGCTAACAACCAAAGACTAATTGGCGCGGTGGAATTGCAGTAGCACCGGCCGCTCAGAAAATGCCGGCGCCTGCCCCGGTTCCAGTACCTGTGCCGGTACCGGTACCGGTTCCTGTGCCAGTTCCCGTACCGGTGCCGGTGCCTGTGCCGCCATTGTTCACCTGCTGCGCTGAACCGGCGAAGGTAAACGTCTGCACGTCACCAATGGTTGAGAAGATCGGCGCTACGGCCACACGCACGTAGCGACGGTCGGCCGAGACGACCGCCGTGGCGCTCATCATCGTCCCGATTGGAAGCGTGGTTACGATTGGCTGAAAGCCTACGGCGCCCCGAGCACCAAAAAAGGCCGCTTGCCGGGCAGCGAACGCATTCAGCGAGCGAGATGGCAGGGCGCTGGGGTCCGATCCATCGGAAATTTGCTGCGCGAGAACCGCACGGCTAATGGTATCCTGCCGCTTGACGGCGCCCGCCAGTTGGGCCGCTTCGAGCGGTTCGGTGCGACGCCCGTGGTTGAGCTCGAATACGGCCAGGGCATCCTTGTCGCCGATTTCGAGTTGCCGCCGCTCATGCTGTGTTTCGCCGGTCCGCAGATGGGTGTACACGTCGACCGTGACTTTGCCGGCCGTTACATCGCCCCAGACACGGTGAATACGCACACGGTACTTGCCCGCGAACCCCTTCGGGCACACGTAAACTTCACTCGACGTAGCGCTCGATTTCCCGTCGGCAGGGAAGCCGTCTCCCAGGCTAACGCCGCCGCCGGCCGTTCGCGGGTCGGTTGCGGAGCAAACGGTGCCGCTGGGCTCTTCGACCGAGACATCGACATCCGCATTGCCCGTCCAAGATACACGGACGACGCAGTCGCGCACGACGGCGTTTTGCAATTGCTTCAGATATTCCTTTTGTTCTTCGTTGCGGCCTTCGCTGCCAAGCCGCTCCAAAGTTGCCTTGGCGACGCGTGAGGCGGTCGTTTCGATCTGGGCCATGTCCTTGGGCCAAGCCTGGCTGAGAATGCCAACGGTCGCCCAGCGGATGCCGTCGATGTCGTCGCAGCGTTGGGCCGCGAGCAGGCCCATTGCGTAGGCATCGCTTCGGAGTGGTTCGATTTTCACGACTTGCTCGTACACCAGCATGGCCCGATGATCGAGCCCGAGGCGCGACAAATACTGCGCGATATACATTAGCTCGTCGGCTGTGGTACTGAAGTCGGCGGCGGACATGAGGGCGCGTTCGATATCGCTCTTCGATCGGCCATCGAGTTCCATGGCGATGCCAAGCGACTCATACATCCATGATTGCGGCTGACTGTTTCGCAGGGCCGCATTGATAAGGGCAATCACTTGATCCAACTTCCGCTTACCCATCAACTGCCGCACGGTTTCGCGCACGGCGGCCGGATCGGCCTTCTTGCTACTAAAGTACGCGTTCCAGAAAATATCGGGCTTCTGTGACTCGTCGACCGCAATCGGAGAGACCTTAGCGAGCTTCTTCGACGAGTCGCTCTTGGCGGACGTCTTGTCTTTGGTACTTTCCGTTTCGACTGCGTTGGTGGTATGAGGCGCCGATTGAGCCGGGCGTAGTGCGGGCGAAGCGCTGTCGGGTACGCTAAAGAAACCGCCGCCACCGCCGAAACCGCCGCCACCCAAGCCGCCGCCGCCACCGCCGAAGCCGCCACCACCCAAGCCGCCGCCGCCGCCGAAGCCCCCGCCGCCGCCGCCGAAGCCACCGCCGCCGCCGCCGCTGATGCCGCCGCCACCAATGCCGCCGCCTCCGATGCCGCCGAGTGTCGTCGCGTCGATTGGCAACACCAGGTCGGCCACCGGATAGACCTTCACAACCAGCGCCTTATCGGCCGCTTCCTTGGTCGTAATCATCAAGACTTCGTCTTGAATGATGTACGTGAGCTGAAGGTTTTTGAGCAGCAGCCGCAGTGCTGAACGCAGCGAAATGTTGTGCAGGTTCGCATCTACAGGCGTATCTGTGCCTATCGCGGCTTCATCCAATGCCGGCTTGTCGAGCACGATCGGAATGCCATAGTCGCTTGACAATTGGGTAACGACGTCTTGGAGCGGCGTGGCCGCAAAATTGAGACCCACGCTGTTCAGTGGCGATCGGAGTGCTTTCTCGATGCGCTGTTCGGCTTCGCCGGATGCCTTCAAATCCATCGAGCCGTAACGGTCCTTGCGGCGATTGGACAGTTCCTCCCAAATCGGCGCTGCGGGATAGACGATGGGCGGTTCATCGGGAAATGGAACCGACGATTTTTCCACCTGATACAACGTGTCGAAATAGTTCCCCCAGCGCTCCGCGCGCGTAAGCTGCATTAAGTAGTCGTTTCGCTTAAGTTCCGATGAAGTGAGAGCGACGACAGGTGTTACACCTTCGGGATCGACATCATGCACTGTGGCGGCCACCTTCAGCGCCTCGTCGTAATGGCCTTCGTCCATAAGTGCATCGAAGCGATCGACGAGTTGTTTTTCTTTTTCCCGGCCACGAGCCAGCCGCTCGTTGAGCAAACGCCGTTCGCGAGCAGCCGCTTGCTCTTCCTGCCGCTGGGCATCGAGTTCAGCCTTGATGGAGGCCTGGTGTTCGGCCTCGCGCAGAGCGACTTGCAACTTGTCCGTAAGTTGAGCGCGGAATGCGGGGCTCAATTCAGGAGCCTGTTCGACCTTCTGCAGCGACAATTTCAAATCTTGGATTGCCGTTTGGGGATCTTCCGACATGACTTTGCGGGCATCGATGGTCGCGTTCTCGACCTCACGTCGCATCAATTGCTCGAGTACTCGTCGGCGCTGCTCCGTTTCGTCGAGCAACTGGCCGGGCGCAGCAAAACGGTCCGTCAGCGATCCAGGCACTGGTGTCGCCTGATCGTTAGCCGTTTGTCCGGCCGGTTGAGGAAGAGCGTCAGACGACGGCTGAACGGGACGGACCAATTTCAAATCACTGCTTGGCGCCTGCGCCGGGGCGGGAGCGGTCGCTTGTGCTACCTGCATGGCTTGCGTCTGTTTCCGTGCAACGACTTGTTCAACAGTCTTCGCCTTGATGTTTCCGGGGTCTCGCTCGAGTGCGACGTTTGCCGCTATCTTGGCGGTTTGCATATCGCCGGTTGCGACCGCCCGTTCTGCCAGATCAGTCAGGTTATCGATGCCCGACTCGATCAATCGGCCTGTTTCGGCAAGCCCCGCGGAACCGAGCGTGGGTAGCGTAGCTCCGCCATCGTGCTGAGCAGCATCGACGAGTTGCGGCAAAAAGGCGTAGCCATCGGCCTTGTTCTGGGGCTTCGCCGACCATTGCAAATTGGTTGGCTTGCCATCGACAGCAACTTGTGCTTGAACGTCTACCGCCGTCTTAATTGGCTCTTTTGCAGCGCCAAACACGATCGTGTCGCGATCCGAGCGG